>CAVFUV010000267.1:0-2956 GCA_963625735.1 bacterium | reverse complement strand
CGCAGTGTCTTCCGACATTGTTAATTTTTAATTGTTAATTGTTAATTATGTATCGCTATTGCTAATTGCTGATTGCTCACTGCTTACTCGAACAGTTTCTTCTTAATAATCGCCGCTCTGAGTTCATCCTGCTGACGGGTTGACATCTTGCCGCCCGCAATGCAGTTAAGGCACGCCGGCTGAAGGGTGTACATAAGCTCATTTATAACGCCGACATCCGCCTTTGTCAGTCCGTAGACTGCACCCAGACGAAGAAGCGAAAGCATCTCGGGACACTCGTCATTGTCAACCAGAACCGCGGTTGACAAAAGCCCCGCCGCACGGTTAATCTTGTCACGGATACCTATGTCTTTTATAAGCTCCTCGGCACACGCATGCTCCTTTGTCGCAATCTGAAGTGCCATTGATTTGAGATTTGCGACTGCCGTTTTTTCGTCAATTCCGAGAGTTATGTTATTTGACAGACGGTACATGTCGCCTCTGACCGTCAGGCTGTCGCCGAAAGCTCCTCTGAAGCTGAAGCCGAGCTTTGTCACGGTTGAAATCAGAGAATGAATCTGCCCGTTTCTGGTCATTGCAGGAAGATGCATTACCGCCGACACCTTGAGAGCCGTGCCCAGTTTTTTTGGGTTCTGAGTAAGATACCCAAGCTCGGAATCAAAAGCAAAGCTCATCTTTTTATCGATGGCGTTTTCAAATTCCTCGGCTTTTTTGTAGCTCTCTTCGGGCTGAAGTCCCGACACGAAGGATGTTATGCGGATATGGTCATGCTCGCCGAGCATAAGGCTTACGCTTTCATCCGGAGTCATAAGCAGCATTCTGCCGCCGACTGCGGTCGTAAACTCGGCACTTATAATGCCCCTTTCGGCAAGGGACACCGCCTCATAGGGGTAAAGGCTGCTCATCTCGGTTGCGTTGACCTTGAGTCCCGCCTCGGTTACGGCCTCATAAACACGCCTGTTGACGGCATCACGCTCGGCACTTCCGAGCCTGCCCGGGAACGGCACGCCCTTTATGTTTCTTATGATACGGGAAGACGACGACAGAATAACGTCACCGTGGTATTCCGGTATAAAATCAAGCATATACATCAGTCATCGCCGTCCTTTCTCAGAGCCTTTATCTCGTCACGAAGAAAAGCCGCACGCTCGTAGTTCTGCTGTGATACGGCATCGTTTAACTGAGATATAAGCTCCTTGATTTTGCGGTCGTTTTTGGCTTCCCTGCCTGCCGACTCGGGAATTTTGCCCATAAACACAGCACGCCCGTGCAGGCGGCGAACGGAGGGCATAAGCTTGTCACCGAACACCTTGTAGCAATCGGGGCACCCCGGAAGACCTGTATGCGATATATCGCCGAACGTAAGTCCGCACGTAGGACAGCGTCTGTCGGATATGCCCGCTTTTGACGACGAAGAACCGAAAAGCATATCGAATGAAGCCTGAAAAATACCCGGCAGATCCGAATAGCCCATTGCCCTCGCGCAGTCGGGACACAGATGAAGCTCAACCGCTTCACCGTTTATAATCTGTTTGAAATGCACTGCCGCATCCTTTGTCTGACAGTTCTGACACAGCAAGGTTAACACTTCCCCTTTAGATAATACGGAGCGGAACACAATTCGCTCCGAAAGCTTTTATATTTACCAATTAGTAATGAGTGGTCAGTGGCCGATGTTCAGTGGCCGATGTTCAGTAGCCGATGTTCAGTGACCAGTGGCCAGTGGTCAGTTGCCAGAGACTAAGGAAGTCCTGCGGACTTGATTTATATAAGCTCCGCTGAAATAAACGTTCAATCACATAACTGACAGCTATGATTATTGCGAAGCTTTATAAATCCAAAACGCCTCTGCGTTTTCCTCAATTGTTAATTGTTAATTATTAATTGTTAATTGTTTCGTAAAGCTCCGCTGACATTAAAGCCCGTTTACAACGGTAATTATATCGTTAGCGAAGCTTTATAAATCCAAAACGCTTCTGCGTTTTCCTCAATTGTTAATTGTTAATTGTTAATTGCAAAAAATCCTTCCTTCGGCAGCATTTTACAGTATTTCCAAGCTTTCCGCCTGAACATACGTGCCGCCGTTGTCGTCAACGTTGAATTCACCCGTGATTATGACATAATCACCCGTTTCGGGAAGAGTGCCGTCAAACTGAAAATCAAGATTCCATGTGTTGTCGTAGTAAGGGTGCTGAACACAGTTTGAGTTGAGTGCTCTGCCGAATACACGAACGGTCTTGCCCTTGAAATAATCGGACTTCTGCAGCATGTTGGCAATCTGAACTCTGCCGAGAGTGGGCGACATTGCGGCAAGGTCAAAGTCGTAATCGGATTTAAATTCCTCTTTTACGGTCAACTTGGTATCGGTGAACCAATAGCCGTCAAGAGAGTCATCCGATGCCGTAAGAACGCCTGTCATTTCAACAACGGAGCCGCAGTCGGGCAGAGTGCTTTCATCGGCGGGAACAAATTCCCACTGCCAGCACTCGGCACGGTTTTCATCCTTGTAGCCCCAGACATAATAGCGTGTCTTTTCGTTATACTGATCACGGATTGCGGCAAATACGCCTGTTTTTGTAAGCGTCTTGCCCTCGTTTTCGGTGTTCTTATTATAGAACAGGTCATAGTAGGCGTTGTAGTCATCCTCGTTAAACGTCTCTTTGATGTCGACAACGGACTTTTTGGGAGCGTTTTCGGGGAGAGTTGTGGGCTCGGTCTCTTCATGCGTATGGGTGTGACCGTCGCTTGCGTCGTGACCGTGCTCATCCGTTACAACGGCGGAGTCGGTCGCGTTTGCGCTGTCTGTTGTGTCCTCATTGCCGCCGCACGCTGTAAGCGACACGGCAAGCAGAAATGCGATTGTTGCTGCGATAATTTTCTTCATAACCTTTGGTTCCTTTCATTTAGCATAGTATTTATATTCAAAATAAACAAACACTTAAGTATAGGGGCCGGG
>CAVFUV010000266.1:0-2974 GCA_963625735.1 bacterium | reverse complement strand
ACAATATGCTGCCATTATTTTCACCAATCCAAAAAAATTGTTACAAATGATTTTATCACATTGCGGATTATTTTACAAGTCTGCTTACAATTTTTGTGAATAGTGTAAATTATTCAAGCATAGATTTGTCTATATTGACATTGTAAGGCTCGCTGAGTGCCAGAATCTGCTCGGATGTGATAAACTGCTTCTTGCCGCCACATGACATTGTCTTTATAAGAATCTCGGCAGACTTTTCTATTGTGTCCATAAGACCGAAGGCTGTGTCAAAATCGGGGCCGGCACAGAAAATGCCGTGATGAGCCCATACAACGGCGTCATACTTCTTGATTTTTTCACCGGTAGCATATGCGATATCCGCACTGCCGCATACCATCCAGGGTAGAACACCGATGCCCGCAGGGAAAACGATGGGGCACTCTGTAATCATCTCCCAGATTTCGCGTGTGAAAACCTTGTCCTCAAGCGGAAGCAGGAATGTAAGAGCGACAATGTTTGCGGGATGAGCGTGCATAATTACACGATACTCTCCGTTTGTAAGCTCCTTCTTTATCGAATGGTTAAGCAGATGAGTGGGAAGCTCGCTCGTGGGCACGCCGCCCTCGTTAAGACCCCATACGATCTTGTAATTTTCGCCCTTGTCATCAACCTTGACAATGCAGATATTGTTTTCGGGCTCACGCAGAATATTCTTGTAATATTTGCCGCTTCCGGTAACAACAAAGCATTCATTGGCGAGATTCGCAACGGTGAGACCGATTGCTTTCCACTCGGTTTTGTCGGAGAAGAATTTTTCACACTCTTCAACCTCTTCGGGCTTCATACGGTAGCTCATGTTGCCGCCGTTTCTCTCGTTCCAGCCCTTAAGCCAAGACTGATGGCATGTGTCGATAAAATATTTTACCGCTTTGAGTTCAAGTACACTGTTCATAAGTAAATGTCCTTTTTATAAAATTATTTTTTTAATGCGATAGCCTTTTTTGCCTTCTCGGCAATATTCTGAGCGTTAAGTCCGAATATCTCGAGCAGCTCGAGTGCGGGACCCGATTTGCCGAATGTATCCTCAACACCGACTCTCATGACCGGTACGGGATAATTCTCGGCGACAACCTCCGCAACCGCAGAACCGAGACCGCCTATGATATTATGCTCCTCGGCTGTTACAATGCATCCGGTTGTCTTTGCCGCATCAAGAATTATATCCTTGTCAATGGGCTTGATTGTAGCCATATTGATAAGAGCGGCGCTGATGCCCTCATTCTTAAGAAGCTCCACAGCGGCGATTGCTCTTTCGACAAGAAGTCCGGTTGCTATGATTGTAACATCCGTACCCTTGTTGAGATATACACCCTTGCCGATTTCGAACTTATAGTTTTCGTCAAATACTCTCGGCACTGCGAGACGACCGAAACGCATGTATACGGGGCCGTTAAGCTCAGCCGCAGCCAGAACCGCAAGGCGAGCCTCGACATCATCGGCGGGGTTGATTATTGTCATGCCGGGGATTGTACGCATAAGAGCGATATCCTCACAGCACTGATGCGACGCACCGTCCTCGCCTACCGAGATACCTGCGTGTGTCGCGCCTATCTTAACATTAAGATGCGGGTAGCCTATTGTATTTCTTATCTGTTCAAAAGCTCTGCCTGCCGCAAACATTGCGAAGGAGCTTGCGAATACGGTGTAGCCGGCTGTTGCCATGCCTGCCGCAACGCCCATCATGTTAGCTTCCGCTATGCCGCAATCTATAAATCTGTCGGGATAAGCCTTTTTGAACATACCGGTTTTTGTAGCCGCCGCGAGGTCGGCATCGAAAACAACAAGCTTATCATTTGTTTCGGCGAGTTCAACGAGAGCTTTGCCGTAAGCGTCTCTTGTAGCCGTCTTTATAACATCTGCCATTTTCATTTACCTCCTTATTCCGCGTCAATAGCTTCTATGGCGGCGTTAAGCTCTGCCATAGCCTGGTCGTACTGCTCCTTGTTGGGAGCCGAGCCGTGCCAGTTTACCTTGTTTTCCATATACGAAACGCCTTTGCCCTTTACGGTCTTCATAATGATGGCTGTGGGCTTGCCCTTTGTTGCCTTGGCGTTATTAACAGCTTCTTCAATCCGGTCGAAGCAGTGACCGCAGATTTCAACTACGTTAAAGCCGAATGCGGCGAACTTTTCGGGAATGGGATAGGGTGAGTTAACCTCTTCAAGTGTGCCGTCAATCTGAAGGTCGTTGTTGTCAACTATAACCGTGAGTGTATCAAGCTTTTTGGCACCGGCGAACATTGCCGCCTCCCATACCTGACCTTCCTCGATTTCACCGTCACCGAGAATTGTGTAAACTCTGAATTTGTCGCCCATACGCTTTGACGCGAGAGCCATACCGACAGCGGCGGAAACACCCTGTCCGAGTGAGCCTGTGCTCATGTCAACACCGGGAACATGATTCATATTGGGATGACCCTGAAGATATGAATCCGATTTTCTGAGGGTCTTAAGATCCTCAACCGGGAAAAATCCTCTTTCGGCAAGTGTCGCATAAAGTGCGGGTGCGGCATGACCCTTTGAAAGAACAAAACGGTCTCTGTCTTCCTTCTTGGGGTCGGCGGGGTCGATGTTCATCTCTGCGAAATAGAGATATGTAAGAATATCGGCTATTGAAAGCGAACCGCCGGGATGACCGCTCTTTGCATTGAATGTTCCTTCAATAACGCCTTTTCTTACATTGCAGGCAATTTTCTTAAGTCGTTTTTTCTCTGCTTTGTCCATAAAAAGCACTCTCCTTTAACATTATATAGTAAGCATCCGAGGATGCAGTTACTCTTTTTTCGGGGGCCGGGGGCTTCGAAAGAAGCGAAGCTTATAATCCAAGTCCGCAGGACTTCTTTGCTTTGGTTTGACAGACTGCTGCCGCCGGTCCTTATTAGTCGCTACGCCAAAAATCATTCAGCGAATGATTTTTTGTCTGCGACATTATGCAT
>CAVFUV010000265.1:0-2977 GCA_963625735.1 bacterium | reverse complement strand
CGATATGAAAAATTTTTCTTGGCTACGAAACTGCTTTGCATTTCAAAACAAAAAAATAAAAAAAGTGTATAGCATATTTGTTGCAAAAAAACAAATCTGTTATACACTAAATCAACTATTTATCTTTGTTTTGAAACAATACTTCCTTATCAGCACGTGGCTAACCCCGGAGGTGTTAAAGCTATTTGCGAAAATTTTATGCGGCGGTTGTTTCTTCTGAGGTTTCTTCAGAACCTGCGGTTGTGATCTCGGGAAGTTCAATGCCGAGGAATGATGAAATTACCGAGAGAATACGGTTCATTGCATTTACTATGTAAGAAAGATACGGCATTGCGGTATGAAGTGTGCTTTTGATTTTGTCGAGCATAATTGCACCGTTCAATACTTTATTGTATTGCCTTTCTCCCGTTTTTTTGCGGGTTAATATTTTTCAAAACCATAATATCACATTATCAGAACAATTGCAAGAAAAATTTTCGTATTCTGACAAAATGTCAGTTCTCGTTGCCGTCGTTATTCTCGTTGTCTTTGACTTTTGTTTTGATTTCGTTCCATTTGCGTTCAAGCTCGTTAATTGTTTTCTTTGAACGCTTGCTTAGATACATACTGAAAATTCGGCGTGTGCGTCTGGGGTATCTGTCGCCGCCCTTTTTTGCCATTGTCTCGAGCTGCTGCTTCAAGTCGGACAGCTGTGCGGAAACATCGCTTCTCCATGACGCGAACTTTTCGGCACTCGAACCGAAATTGCGTTCCTTCCAGTCGTCATATTTCTCGTGCGCGTCGTCAACAATGCATTCTGTTGTGATTTTCACTGCGTCAGCGGCACTGTTTATAGTGACCTTAAGCTCATCAAGCTTGCGAACAAGTGAGCTGACATCCGCCGTCGCCTTTACGGTCAACGCAAGGTCAAATACAAATATGATAAGTATCACAATAAGCATCGGCAGATACATTTTCTGCGGAATAAAGCTTATCATATATGTATAGACGGGGCTTATAAGATAGCAGAACAGAAACGAGAACAGCCCCCAATAGCAGGTGTGCTTAAAGCAGATACGCCCTTTTATGTTGAGAAACTCCTCGCTGTAATCCCACCATCTGGCGTGGAACAGCTTTTCCATTAAAAAACTTGTCAGATATTCCACAATATCGGCAAACACCGCACCGATCAGAATTACAAGCCACCACCGTTTTGCGGGAGGGGAAGAGAAGGGGAGCACTAATATTTCAAATACAAGCGCGCCTGTGCCGTATATGGGGCATATGGGACCGTAGAGAAAGCCCGTGTTAATTATCTTGAAAACCTTTCGTCCGGATGTTATGTATTCGCCTATTGTGCGGTATGTGGATTCGACTGCCCATCCAATAGCACTGTAAATAAAGAACATCAGAACATAGTATACTGTTTTATCAAACATTGTTCTTCTCCGCTAATGTTTTTGCCTCCGAAAAACGGCGTGCAAAGTATTTTATCTCGCCCCGCATCATTTCTCTTGTGGCGCAGTATTTGTCGATGAGAGAGACGGCCCAGCCCTCTTTTGATTTTGGAGGCACAACCGTCAGCGGCCACATATGGCGAAGAATGATATATCTGCCCTTTTCGTTAAGAGTGGGGTCAAGCTCCTTGGCGTTTTTGGCGGCAAAAGCCGGGTGACGGTAGCCGTGAGGGCGATGGCTCCAGTCGCCGTCGTGCCAGTCATAGTATGTCAGGTCATGCATGATTGCGGCTCTTGTGGCGGTGTGAACGTCAAGCGAATGCTCTTTGCAATATAAATATGTCATGTATGCGACGCTTCTTACATGGTCGAGTCTGTTAACCTCCGAGTGCTGCGGAAAAGCCGCCTGCCCCTGAAGATTGTCCGTAAAGTATAAGTCGCCGATTAAGTCAAAAAATTCCGGCGCATTCTCGGGTGTAATAACGTATGAACGCACCCATCTGTCAAAATATTTTCCCAAATCATAACACTCCAATAAAATGTAGCTGTTAATATGTTAACATATACTTCTGTTTTTTTCAATCATTACATGGCAAAATTAACATAACTTGAAAAAAGTTAATCAAAACGTAAAAATTAAACCGAGACATTTGACTTTTTTCGCTTTGTGTTGTATACTTGCCTTTGCGAGTGGGACGGACGGTTGCGCCTGAAGCGAAAGCTTGGTGAGGAAAGTCCGGGCTCCAAAGAGCGGGATAACGGCTAACGGCCGCCGAGGGTGACCTTAAGGGAAAGTGCAACAGAGATATACCGCCCGAATTTTTTCGGGTAAGGGTGGAAAGGCGAGGTAAGAGCTCACCGGCACAGCGGAGACGTTTGTGCCCTGTAAACCCTATCCGGAGCAACACCGACAGAAGTGGCTTGCTCGGCCTATACTTCGACGGGTGGCGTGAGCATACGGGCAACCGTGTGCCAAGACAGATGACCGTCTTAAAAGACAAAACCCGGCTTACAGGCTCACTCGCTTTTATAATGGGAATATATCTTCAGTGCAGTGATTTCGATTTTTCGGGCTGTTCGATTCAGCACATAAAAACGGTATGTTTTTCACCGTTTCAAAAAAAATCGAAAAAAATTAAAAAAGTTGAAAAAAAGTGTTGACAAGTGCATTTGGGCGTGATATAATTCCTACTGTTCTCACGAGAGAGCACAACATAAAAACGCGAGAGTGGCGGAATCGGCAGACGCGCACGTTTGAGGGGCGTGTGGTAATCCCGTATGGGTTCAAGTCCCATCTCTCGCACCATGAAAAAAGCGTTCCTTGACGGAGCGCTTTTTTCAATGATATCCGTTCCTGACGGAACGGGTGATATAGAAAGAACCATAAAGAGGGTTCTTTCAATGATATCCGTTCCTGACGGAACGATGATATATCTTCGATATGATATCGCACTGCGTGCGGTGATATATGCCTTCGGCATATGATGGAACGGATATTATATCACACGTGCGTAGCACGTATATCATACGGCTTGCCGTAT
>CAVFUV010000264.1:0-2978 GCA_963625735.1 bacterium | reverse complement strand
AAAATTGAGTTTAAGCCGATAGATACGCAGTCGGCGAATTTTGAGCTGTTCGGTGTCGGTCTTTTTAACAGGGAAGTCCCGAACCGGGAGATATATATAAAATCGGCAAAATATAAGCTCGGTGTCGATCTAAATTACGGCGGTGCCATGAGCTATCTTGAGGATCTGCATTCGAGCGTTCAGGCGGTTAAAAAAGACGGCAGAATTTATGTTGATTCTAACGCCGCAAAGAGATATAAAACCGTCAGCATCAATAACCATGTAAATCTCATTAACCGCTATGACCCCGGCAGACTTGTTCAGCAGTCATATTACGGCACAGCGTCCGGTGTGTATGAGGACAGCGATTTTATCGGCTACACATGGCGTTATAATCCCGTTCAGGGCGGAAACAAATACAACGAAACAAGCAAAATAGTTGATCTGGTCGTCAGCAAAAACTCAATTTATATAAAATGCCGCCCGCTCGACTGGTCACTTAAAGCGGAGAACATTACCCCGTCATATATGGAAGCGACATATACGATTGACTCGGATATAATAAACGTATCGTGCAGATTTGTTGATTTTTCGGGTTATGAAAGCGTAACCGCAGAGCAGGAGATGCCGGCATTCTATTGCATAGAACCCTTTAACAGATTTGTAAGTATTTCATCCGACGGAGAATACACCTATCAAAACGCTCTCGGCTTCTGGGCGGACCCATCCGTTAACTCATGTTTCACATCAACCGCAAATCAGGCGGCATTCGTCGGCGAATCTGACGACAGCTTCGGCATAGGCATATATGTCCCCGGCTGTACTGAATTTAAGGCAGGCGTATATAACAGAGGGCAGACCGAAAAATGCGACCCGTCCTCGGATGAACCGACATCATATATAGCCGCAATCAACACACTTAATTTTGCCAGCTTCTCCCCGATAGAATACTCTTACAGCATAACCACCGGCACAATTGACGAAATCAAAGACAATTTTTCAGCCATTAAATAAATTCGCACAATCACATATAACAAACAAAAAGGACCGTGTTTTGGAGCGTTCACTTAGGGATTATTGAAAACAACGATAATTTTTGAGTGACGTCCTCAAGCGGTGCAAACAGAGAAAGACCACACAACTGACTACAATGTCGGCTGTGTGGTCTTTTTCGGCTTTGTATCACCACCTTCCAGAGGCGCAGCTTTTACCGATTATTCAGTTTTGCCCGCATTATTACGGAAGTTGGACTCCTCCGCCGTTGTCATGTCGAAATACATCACCCGGTTTTCAGCATCGTACTCACCGGTAACCTTGTACCGCTTCTTATTGTCGAAGTCGGGAATCATCGCAACGACAACATCACGCAGATTCCTGTTGCCGCAAGAGAGCGTAGCCGTCTGCTCGGTTCTCGGCTTAGAGAACGAGGTGGCCTTGGCCTCATTGCCCTTGCAGAAGCGGATTGCGAAAACCTTGTGGGCAGCATCCACGCAGTACTGCACATTCTGCGGGTAGTTCAAGTCCTCCAGAACACGCTTGCTGAAGGTGATGCAGTTCTGGTTGATGAAAATGTCCGGGGTAGCATTGGTGTTGATGTCAATAACCTCAAGGTTGATAGTAGAGAAATCGATTGCCATAATTATTCGTTCCTTTCTTCTTGACCCTCGTCAAGCTCACTTATATTGTTGAGAATTTGTATGAACTGGTCTCGTTCTTCCTTTGACCACGTCATATCGAGGAGAAAATATCCTCGCAGGACGCCGGATTTGACCTTGGCTACAGTGAATTTTTTCTGCATTGCAGACGGAGGCTTACTGCTTTTATGCCAGTTTCCGGCTTTGAGCATCTCCTGCACTTGGTACCATTGTGCTTTCTTGATGATGGCTGGGTGGTCATCCTCCCAATACCACTGCGGCAGAATATTGCGATTTTTTGCCGTTTTGTGGGTAAGAAAGTCTTTGGAGTAGGTTTTTTGGTATCGGACATCGCCACAGTACTTCTCATTCCCAAGAATGCTCTTGATGGTAGACTGATGCCAATATTCCATACCCTTCGGAGAGCGTATTCCTTGCGCCGTGAGGGATTCTGCAATTTCCCTCGGTGACGCACCCTCTGTAAAGCTATCGAAGATATACCGCACGATTTCCGCTTCGGCAGGTTCGATTTTTACCCTGCCAGAGTAATCTCGATAGTAGCCGATGGTGTTCTTTACAGAGTATTTGTACAGGCCCTCCTGCATCCTGTAGCGTATGCCTTCCTTAATTGCAATGCTTTTCTGCTGGCTTTCCAGCTCCGCCAAAGCCGACAGAATGGAAATAATCAGCTTGTTCTTGCCGTCACTGGTATTGATACCCTCAGATTCGAAGTTAACCGCCACCGGAGGATTGAGGCCACTCAGCTTTCGCAGTGTGGTCAGAATATCCACTATGTTCCGGCCAAAGCGGCTGATGCTCTTAGTGAGAATCAGGTCAATTTTACCGGCGCACGCAGCCTCAATCATCTGTTGAAAGCCTTTTCGCTTGTCTACAGAAGTGCCGCTGATGCCTTTGTCCGTGTAGATTTTGACCAGTTCATAATTCGGATTGTTTTCTATCACGGACTGAAAGTGCTGTACCTGCATTTCAAAACTGCCTTCCTGCGCTTCTTCAGCGGTGCTGACACGGCAGTATGCCGCCACCCGGACCTTGGGCGCGTCCTGATATGCGTACTCCTTCTTTTTCGGCAAAATGACATGGCCTTTGCGTTCGCCTCTGCGATTCTTGGCTATGGTTTCTTGAATATCCCGTTTTACCGAATCGTTTCGGCTACCTGCCTTTTCGCCCTTCTGCCGGGCCTGTTCGATACGCTCTGCGTCTAATTTCTTCGCCATCTATGATTTCTTCACACCTCCTTCCGCAGAAAAATGAGTACATCGGGCATCACCTCCTTTACGCTTATGGGCAAAAAAAGACCACACCGAGGAAAAATCCCCAGTGTGGTCTCTCGTGCTGATAGAAATC
>CAVFUV010000263.1:0-2985 GCA_963625735.1 bacterium | reverse complement strand
GACTGATATCCGCTGTCTGCATTAAGAGAATAGGCATAGCTCCCCTTCTTGTTTATAGTGGCACATATTATAGAAGAATCTACCTCAATATCACCGTCAGAGGCACATTTCTTTTCTATACGAAAATTTTTTCCGCCGAGGTCATAAAGCAGAACATTTTTGCCGTTTGCAGTTAAGACTGGTGAAGAGTAAGCATGCGAATTTGACGATATCAGCTCGCCCGATGAAGAATAATACTCCACGGAATTATCTTTAAGCAGAACAATTCCGCCGGGATACGGATACATATCCCTGACTCCTGCCGAACTTATATTCAAACCGACACTGCTGTCGGGAGTATCGTCACTTTTGCCGAGAGTGAAAAACAGGACAATCCCCACAACAGTCGCAATCATAAAAATCACAATAATAATTCTGCCTATTGCCTTAATATCAATATGACTGCTTTTATCACTCACTTAGATCACTCTCCTTATAAAAAACCCTGTTAAGATATAAGCCTTCGGGCGGCAAAGTCATACCCGCACGCAGTCTGTCATGCGAATTTATGATGTCTTTAATCGAGCCGGAGGGGATTTTATTTTCCGCTATATAAATAAGAGTCCCCGCCATTATTCTGACCATATTATACAGAAAACCGTTCCCTCTAACTCTGAATATAACAAAATCACCGTCACGCGTGACATCGGCTTCATATATTATCCTGACGGTTGTCTGCACATCAGACCCCACGGCTCGAAATGACGAAAAATCATATGTTCCTATATAGTCAGCGGCATTTTGTGACAACAGATTTTCATCAAGAGGATATTTATAAAAATAAGCTTTATTTATGCTGAAAGGATCACGCACAGGAGAATTTGCAATTTTATAAATATACTCCTTTGACTCGCAGTTAAACCGAGCGTTAAAACTTTCGGGAACGGTCATGGCATCAATGACGGCAATCTGCCGCGGCAGAAAATGATTGAGTCCGGACACGACATTTGACAGCGGAATATTTTTTTCGTGAATAAAATTGCACTTAAAGCAATTGGCATGCACGCCTGCGTCCGTTCTGCTGCATCCGGTTACATGGTCACACGAACCGAAGAGAGATGCAACCGCATTTTCTACGCACTCCTGCACCGACAATGCATTCTGCTGACGCTGCCAGCCGTGAAAAGAACTGCCGTCAAATTTTAATGTCAAAAGATAATTCATGTTCAGATAACCTTTTTAAGAAGAAAAATATCTCCGAAATCATATACTGCGGCAAATATAACAGCGGCAAAAAGCAAAATCATAAAAATAAGCATTATTATATCCTTTGCCGAGATTTTCATTACCTTAAGTCGAGTTCTGCCCTTGCCGCCGGTGTAGCATCTGCATTCCATCGCAAACGCCAGCTCATACGCGCGGCGAAATGAGTTGACAAAAAGCGGAATAAAAACCGGGACAAGTGCCTTTGCGCGTTCTTTGAGAGTTCCCGTCTCAAGTCGTGCTCCCCTCGCCTTCTGCGCACTCATTATTATATCTATTTCTTCAATGAGTGTGGGAATAAATCTTAGGGCTATTGTCATCATCATCGCAAGTGAATGCACATTGACTTTTATGAGCTTAAGCGGAGACAGAAGGCTCTCTATTGCATCCGTCAGCATTGTCGGCGATGTGGTATTGACGAGCATTGTGCCCGATATTATAAGAGCGATAACACGAATTGTGATAAACAACGCACTAAACACACCGGCGTCTGTAATAACAAAATTAAATCTGTCAAACGGCTTCCATAAGACATTGCCGTCGTTGTTATAGAAAATCTGCAGAAAAGCGGTAAAGCATATAAGAAATACTATCATCTTAAGTCCGTTGAATACGGTCTTAAACGGTATTTTTGAAATTATCACCGATAAAATCGCCATGATAAAAAGTACACCGAGCGACAGAAAATTCTTGCAGACAAAAAGCGAGATAATATATAGAAGTGTAACGACAATTTTTATGCGAGGGTCAAGCTTATGCAAAAGTGAATCCCCCGGGAAAAACTGCCCGATTGTAATATCCTTAATCATTTTGCACCGCCTTTTACTTTATTCGCATAACGTGTCAGTTCTTCGGCAAGCGTGTCGACCGTATAGATATCGGCGGGGATATCAACACCCGCACTGCGAAGCTCGGCTGTTATTTTCGTTGCGGCAGGCACATCAAGACCGATGGAAATAAGCTCGTCGGCATACGAAAAAACCTCTTTCGGAGTGCCCATAATCGGGATTTTGCCGTCCTGCAACACAAAAATTCTGTCGGATACCTTAGCGGCGGTGTCCATATTATGCGTAACCATAATAACGGTGGCGTTTGTTGCCGTGCGGTAATTGTCAATCATTTTCATGATTTCCTTGCAGCCCACCGGGTCAAGCCCTGCGGCAGGCTCATCGAGGATAAGAATTTCGGGGAGCATAGCCATTACACCGGCAATTGCGACTCGCCTTTTCTGACCGCCGGAAAGATCAAACGGAGATTTCTGCAGTAATGATTTATCTATACCGACAAACTCGGCGGCCTGATAAACACGCTTTGCTACATCCGCACTGTTAAGTCCCATATTTTTCGGACCGAATGAAATATCCTTTTCTACCGTTTCTTCAAAAAGCTGATACTCGGGATACTGAAAGCACAGACCGACCTTAAAGCGTGCTTCGAATGTAAATTTTTTATCGGAGTTTATGTCACGCCCTTCAAGCAGAACCTGCCCGTTATCGGGTTTTAATAGACCGTTGAGCATCTGCATAAGCGTGCTTTTGCCGGAACCCGTATGCCCGATTATGCCAATAAACTCACCCTTCTCAACACAAAAGGATATGTCATCAAGAGCCTTCTTTTCAAAAGGCGTGCCTTTGGAATATGAATATGTAAGTTTTCTGACTTCAAGAAGGGACATATAGTTCTCCAAATATTTTAGTGGTTGAACAAATTTTTCAAATTAAGAATTAACAATTAATAATTAAC
>CAVFUV010000262.1:0-3011 GCA_963625735.1 bacterium | reverse complement strand
TAAGATACCTTGCGACCAAAGTTGAAATAAACTGTTTGCCGCCGCACCCGTCTGTGAGTACATGATAAAAATCAACGGCAATTCTCGAGCCGTGAAAATAGACCTTAAACAGAAATCTGCCGTTTTCGTTGTATTTGACACGATAGAGAGGATTTTTTATATCGGGCATAACAGCCGGGTTATTTTTGTTTTCTTCAAGATAATACCAGAAAAAGCCGTGACGCATACGGACATTGTAGCACGGAAAACGGCACATTATGTCTTTAAGTGCCTGCTCAAGCAAATCGGGATCCACCTTTTCGGTTAACTCATAACAGACCCGAAAACTGTTTGACCATGTTTTCGAGTTCTGCCCCGGGAATATTTTAGCCGCATTGTCAAGCGTGAACCAGAATTTTTTGCGTTCACCTGCAGTCTGTTTCGTCATATCTATCCTATCAAAAATCAGCAATTGGCAGTTGGAAATCGGCAATGTCGTCAATCTGCAAACTTTAATTATAAAGCCGCACCGATACTTGTACAATCAAAATTGCCCTGTGCCGTAAACAATCTCTAATATTATAGCTTTATTTATAATGTAAATCAACCATAAATTTGATTAAAGTAAGCAAAACAACTCAGCCGGGCTGAAACCTTCAACTCCACACTCCACTCTTCACACTCCACACTTTAAAAAGGCATCCCGACAGAATAAAATCCATCGAGATGCTTAAATTCCGAATTTTCGGTGTTTTATTTCATAAGTCCGTTCGCAACGCACCAGTTATGGAAGGACTTAATGCTCTCCATTCTCGCCGCAGACAGTGCTCCGCCTGTGCGTGTGCGTGTTGACATTTCGTCAATCCCCTGAAGATTTACAAGGTATTTTGCGGATGCGTTAAAGCCCGAATCTATTGCGCAGTCAAGAAGTGTAATCTCATTAAAACACTGTTCGGCAAGAGCCATATCGCCGCTTGTGAACGCCTCGAAAAATCTCTGGAAGAACGCGCCGCCGCATGACGTGGGTGTTGCCATAACGCCTCTCGCACCGAGCTTGAACGCCTCGAAAAGATAGGGCATGTTAGCCTGAATAACGCACGACGCACCCTTATTGTCAATCTTTGACTTTATGCCGTCATATGTGCAGGTTGTATCTTTAATGCCGAGAACGCCGCATTCTTTAACAAGTCTGCCGTAGCATTCGCCGGAAATATGGCAGTGATTAAAGCCCGGAAATTCATACATAAATATGGGCAAATCGGTGTACTGCTTAAGCTCGCCTATATATGTAACAAGTCTTTCGGGGTCGTCGCCGTAGCCTTTAGTCGTAAACACAATGCCGTCAACACCCGTATCGGACATACGCTTTACTTCCTCGACCTGGGCAAACCATGAAGGCTCCATGTTAGCGGTAGCAACAACCGTCAGATCGCCCTTATGCTTTACGGTAAGAGACGCAAGCTTAAGTCTTTCTTCAAGTGTGAGTGCCGCCATTTCGGAGCTGCCGCAGACCGCAAAAAGATGACCTACACCCTGCGACACCTGCCAGTCGGCATATTTTTCGTACGCGTCATAGTCTACGCTCATATCCTCTTTGTAGGGTGTGAGCATAAGTGAAAAAATACCTGTGTAATCTGTGCTGAGTTTATTCATAGTTTTTGTCTGGTTCGGTGGGTTATCAGAGAATGGTAACTACGCCGTCCTCCTCAATTTTAATTTTATCACCGGTTTTAACGGCTTCAAGAAATTCTTCACCCAGAGAATCGACTGTGGGCATGGGGCTGTCGGTCCATACGTCGGACAAAATAGCGCCGGCCGCCGCAAGTGAGTCAATGGGATGCGCAAAGCAGAGGCATGCGGGGCTTCTGCCCATAGCGGTAGCACAGTAAAGCACCATGCCGCCTGTGGTTGAGCCGATAGTCTGAGGAAGGCAGAGAGCCTTGCCTGCCATGGGCTTATTATAGATATCGGCATTGTTCTGGTCGCCGCATTTTGCTTCCTTGTCGCCAAACATAAGGCTGTGCTGGAAGCTTGCAAGTGTATTAAAACCGCCGTGTGTAACAAGAGCCTCGGCTTCACATGTGCCGGGAACAACTACTCTTCCTTTAAAAGTTTTCATCAGTTCGCAGCTCCCTTCGTGATATAGTTAAGAATTTCAGCGCTTGTATAATAGCGAGATGAAGTATATGTTCTGAGCTTGTTGGAGTTTGTTATAACAGGCTTTTTGCCGCAAAGAGGATTGTTCATATACATAAGCGGGCAAATGTAGCTGAGTATAACACCGGTTGCCTTAAGGCGTGCCGCATAGGGAGTTTTGTTGAACTTTTCAACTACTGCGGGAGCGGTAGTAAACACGGTCGGAATCTGAACCTTTGAGTTGCCTGCGGCTTTAAGTCCCTTCTCGACATTCTCGGTCCATTCAACAAGCTGAGAATATGTAAGATGCGGACAACCGACAAAGCAGAGCTTCGGTTTGGCATTGACATCCTTCCAGATAACGGGATAATTTCTCTTTATTCTCTCAAGCTCGGCATCATCTATAACATAGGTCTTTGCGCCGTCCGCAATAAGCTTTTCGCCCATTTCAACGGCTTCGGGAGTAAGACCGTCAATGTGATAAAGTCCGACAGCACCGTTTGAAGCGGTAGCCGCCCCGAAATCCTTAAGATATGCCTTTGCGTCGTCGTTTAACTCATTTCCGAGCCACTTGTCAAGTCCCTTAACATAGGGCACGTCTTCCATAACCTTCATGCCGATTGCGGAACCGAGAACCTGTGCTTCGGGCTTTTTCTTGGTGTTGACTTCAATAACCCAGGTTGCCTTTCTGCCTTCATCGGTAAGAAGTCCGAAATAAGGAACATAGCCGACAATTGAACCGAAAAGCTCAATGATACCGGAGTTGCGGTTGCATCTCGCACCGAGAACCGAGTTTGCGTATACAACGGCACTGGACTCCGCCCACGAGAGGATTTCACCTTTTTCGGGAGTGTTGCCGACTTCGTCAAGATAGCACGCGCAGGTGTATGCCTTGT
>CAVFUV010000261.1:0-3015 GCA_963625735.1 bacterium | reverse complement strand
ACAATGGGCTGGGCGGCATTCAAAGAGCTTTATAAGCAGAAGGATGTAAAAATCAACTTCCTTGCAAGACCCAGTGACAAAAACAAACAGCTTCTTATGCCTTACATGGGCAAAAAGAATGTTGAAATTATATGGGGCGATTTCCTTGATTACGATTCAATTCTCAAGGGCATAACCGGATGCGACTATGTCCTTCACATAGGCGGCATGGTATCCCCTCAGGCGGACTACAAGCCCTACACTACAAGAAAAGTCAATATCGGTGCCGCGGAAAACATCTGCAAGGCTGTTCTTGCACAGCCCAATGCCGATGACATAAAGGTCTGCTACATCGGTTCCGTTGCCGAGACCGGCGACAGAAACTATCCCATTCACTGGGGCCGCTGCGGTGACCCGATTAAGGTTTCCGTTTATGACCACTATGCCATTTCCAAGGTTATGGCAGAGCGTGTATTTGTCGAAAGCGGCATAAAGCACTGGTGCGTAATGCGTCAGTCCGGTATTCTCTATCCCGCTATCCTTCATAACATGGAGCCCATCATGTATCACGTACCCCTCAACGGTATGCTTGAGTGGTGCACGGTTGAAGATGCCGGCCGTCTTATGAGCAACTTTGTTACAACCGATCTTCCCGAGGATTTCTGGAGAAGATTTTACAATATCGGCTCGGGCAAGCAGTATCGTCTTACAAACTTCGAGTTTGAAGAGCTTCTTCTCGGCTGCATAGGTCTCGGCTCTCCCAAGACGCTGTTTGATCCCAACTGGTTCACAGTCAAGAACTTCCACGGTCAGTATTATGCAGACGGCGATATTCTCGAAGAGTATCTCCATTTCCGTGCAAATATGCCCGTTAAGGATTATTTCGACTATCTTGCAAGCCAGTGCGAGTTCTATTTCAGAATTCCCAAGTATATTCCCTTCAAGAAGGTTATCGGCGCTTGCGCAAAGCCCTTCATGAAGAAGATTGCAATGACCGAAAAGTGGGGGACACTTGACTGGATTAAGACTAAAGATCCCATCAGACTTTCCGCTTACTACGGTTCATATTCCGATTATCTCAAGATTCCCTCAAAGTGGGAGCAGTTTAAGCTTGAAAGCCCCGATAAAGACAATTCCGCGGCTGAACAGTTCAAGCTTGACCACGGCTATGATGAGTCAAAGCCCGTGTCCGAGCTCGGTCTTGAAGACATGAAGAAGGCAGCAGAGTTCAGAGGCGGCGAGCTTCTCTCCAAGAAGATGAAGAAGGGCGACCTTGTCACAAAGCTTCGCTGGAAGTGCGGCTGCTGCGGTGCCGAATTTGAAGCCAGCCCCAACCTTATCCTCCTCGGCGGTCACTGGTGCCCCGAGTGCTACCTTCCCGAAAAGGTATGGAACTACGACGAAATCGCAAAGACCAACCCCTTCTTTGCACAGGTATGGTACACCAACCACTCCAAGGATGAGCATAACGTCTATAAATTCGACGATATCTTCAAGGGCTGGGAACCTAAGAAGATATAAGTGCAATAAAAATTTGGTGACTGCATTGGCAGAATGCAGAATGCATAATGCATAATGTCGGAAGACACTGCGTGTCTTTGATTGTATTGCTTCGCTAATGCTTAATGCATCCATTGTTTATAAATCATTCATAATAAAAAGCCTCTCGGGTAATTCTCGGGAGGCTTTTGTGTTATATTCGAATATTGATGATTTTTTGCGAAGCTTTATAAATCAAGTCCGCAGGACTTCCTTGTTCTCCGGTCCCCGGTCCCTGACCCCCGGCCCCTTATTTAGGCGATTACCAACTTCTTATTTCTTGATAAGTTTTTCAACCGCTCTGTAAATCGGCGGCTTTCCGTCCTTAAACACCCATGAGTAGCCGTCGCATTTGCCGATTTGCTCGGCTGTCATCGGCAGAAGGGTGTCAACGATTTTAAGGAACGTATCTGTCTGTTCATACATAAGGTCAATGTCAAACTTGTCCATCTCGTTATTCTCGCTTACAACCGTAAGGCAGTCGGGAGCGGTAACAAGTGAAATCTCGGGAATGCCGCAGTTAAACGGCGGCTGACCCTCGCCGAAGTGCAGGAAGTTGTGACCTCTGAGTGTTACTGTGTTTACCTTTTCTCTGCCCTCAAGGCATCTGTAATAAATGTCGTCAAGCGTCTTATTGCCGGTGTATACAAGCTCGGTTTCAACATCGCCGACTTTTTCATAAACGCCCAGTCTGTCTTTCCACATGACACTGCCGAGGTGCTCGATTGAAACGCATGCAACTGCCTTGACATGACCCTTCTTGCCGTCCCATAGGTCGGTGTGTGCCGCGAGCCACTTTGATGTCGCCTGAACACCGCCGCCTGCCACGGTCTTAAAATCGGGCAGTCTGAAATGACCGGTTGCAAAAACAAATATCAGCGTGCGGTCAAGCTCTTTATCCTTGTAATATTTCAGTAGAGAGAGCATGGCAATCGGGCCGTTTTCCTCGATGCAGTTTGTGCCGTCGGTGTGCGTGTTTATGATAATCGCTTCCGATGTGTTCTTGCCCGGCAGAATGCAATAAAATGACTCCGTTTCGCAGTGGTTTTCCTTTTCGGCTGTCAGTGTCAGAGTAGCCGTCTCTCCGTTCTTTGCCGCACCGATAACGGTCTGTCCGTCTGTGGCGTTAACCCACACGCAGGGCAGTCCCTGATAGTCGAGAATAAAGGGGAGATACTGCCCCTCAATCATATCGTTTGACATGCCGTCCCATACGCAGATAACACCTCTGCATCCGGCCAGCTTTGCGTTCTGCAGGAAGGGGAAGTTAACAAACGATGTGGCGACAGGCCCGTCGTATTTTTCGGGGATTGAAGCCGTTTCGGGCTGTTTTCTTCTTATGTGAAACGCAATAGTACTCGGCAGAACATTCATCTCGTTGATTTTTACGACAGCGATTCTGCCGGTCGTGCCCCAGAATCCGAGACGCTGATCCGTTATATAGATAAGATCCGCCGTGACACCCTCTTCCTCTGTTTCACCTGAGTAGGGGAATAC
>CAVFUV010000260.1:0-3040 GCA_963625735.1 bacterium | reverse complement strand
AACCGCCCACCGAGTCACCCCGATGAGCGGTTTTTTTTGCCGTCAATCCGGCAGTGTTTTTTCTAAAGCAATCGGCAGTCGGCTTTAGCTTTAATTGCTAATCGCAAATCGCTGATGGCAGTGCGAAGCCATATAATCCAAGACACGCAGTGTCTTCCTTAACCACCGGATACCGGATACCGGATACCGGCCACTGGCCACTTTTTGGCAAATTGCTAATTGCTAACTGCTATTACCAGTGCATCTTACCGCATTCGCACTTTTCATCCAGCTTGAAAATCTTATTGAAGAAGTTCAGAATCTTCCAGATGAACTGCATGAACTTGTTTGTGGAGTGGCAGATATGCGAGCAGTCGATGTGGTTAATTTCAGCACCGCAGTCGTCGCAGTAGTTGTCATTGTCACGATCGGTGTGACCTGTGGCTTCGATTTCCTCGGTATAGAATGTGCCGCAGGCGGAGCACGTGTAGGTCATTACGCCTGTTTCAAGACATGTGGGTGCGGTTGTAACGGCACTTGTAAACTTATGCTTGTTAAACGCGCACATAGCCGTGTCATATGAAACCGGTGCAAGCTCGCTGCCGTTTTCGTCAAGCTCGGACAGAACATAATAGCAGAAATGATCGGCTTCGATTACAAGATATCCGTCCTCTTTATACGAAGTTACAGGTGTCTTTGTGCCGTCTTCTTCAACTCTGTAAACATTGAAATTCTTTCCGAGCTGCTCGTCCGTAAGCTCGATTCTGATAAGCATTTTGTCGCCGGGCTGAGTTTCAATACTATTCTGTGTCAGATTGAAGTTATATACTGTCTGCCGCGGATTCTGTCTCTTGTTCGGTGCCTTTTCCACTACCAGTCTCATGTCTTTTGACTTGTGGCATACGGTACAGTAAACGCTTTCGATTGTATTCGTGTCATCGGCGTTTACACGTGTCTTTAATTTGTGCTCTGCGGGTGCCTTCTGCTGCGTGATTTCATCATTGCAAAGCTCGCATCTGAGATAGACCGTGCAGCCCTCATCGCATGAGCCCGTTATGTTATACTGTACGTATTTATGCGTATGAGCCTCGGCGAGAATTGCCGTGTACGCAATGTTTTCACCCATGCAATAGCAGTTGACGGCGGGTGACCAGCCGGTGATTTTCATACCGTCGGGAGCGGTAAGCCCCTCGGGAACGGTAATCTTTTCACCGATTGAGTATTCTTCCGTAATATTCTTGTCGCCGACAAACCATGTCACAAGATACTTCTGTTCGGAAACTTCCGCTTCGAATACCGCACAGCTTGACGTGATTGTTGTGCCTTCGGGGATGTTCCATGTGCCGAGTTCGGTTACGGGAGCTTCGATAATGTCGCCCTGTTCGCCGTCGGTGATGCTGTATGTGACGCCGTTTATCCTGAACACAACAATGCTTCTTGCGGGTGTTACGGTAACCGTGGGAACATCGAATTTCGCGACCGTATCATCGCCGATTTTTACGCCGGCGTTGTCGGTGTTCGTCTCGTATGTGCCCTCGTTTACGGCGTTCTCGTTAAGGGAGGCCTTAAATGTTACACTTGCGCTGTAAGAGAGATTGCCTTCCGCGTCAAACACGTTCTTTACGGGGATATTTCTGAACTCAAGGTACGTTGTGCCGTCGGAATTTCTCGCGACGATAATGTCGTTATCCGAAATGCCGTACTGAGCGATAATGTCCTCACGCATTTTCGCTTCGTCTTCAATTGTGAGCGTAATGTCACTTGAAAGAGTGTCAAAGAACGAAACCTTGCTGAAGTTTACGGTCTTGTAAACCGAGCTGTAAAGAACATTACTGAAGATTTTGTCAAATGAAGATGTATCGGTTGCGTTGAAATAGTAGCCCTTATCCGTTGTGTCCGAGCCGATGTTGTCCATACTTACAGCACCCGGATAGTTGGATGATACGGCGTTCATGAATGTCTTTCTGCTGAATTTTTCCGTGTTGTGTCCGCTTCCGATATTTATTTCGTCATCCTTTACACCGATAAGAACGGAGTAAACATCTGTATCAAGATCGTTTTTGATCTCTTTGGCGGTCTCAATAGCATATTTTGCAGGTTTTTTTACATCGGAGTTTGATTGTTCGCTTGAATATGTCGGTGTGCCGTCCGTGATGAATACAACAATTCTCTCTCTGTCGGCCGAAGCATCGGTGCTTGAGAGAATACCCTTTGCCATTTCAAAGCCGAGGTCGGCGGCTGTCGCGCCATAAGCTTTAATTTTTGTATCGGTTATGCTGTTTGCGATGATACCGTTAAGCTGTCCGTCAACAACAACGGGCATAAGCGCGTCGGCGTACTGACTGTCGGTAAGACCGCCGTTTTTATACTGATAGCCGTCTGTGCTGTTGTTTGCCGCGAGGATTTTTGTATTCTGGTAATTATAGTAACCGGCCTGGTCAATTTCCGCACACGCAAATCCGACAAGAGCTATTCTGTGGTCCGCGCCTGTTGCCATGCCGTTCTCGTAGAGCTTATTTACAAAATCCTTAGCACAGTTTACAAGCTTATCTTTTTTGCCGTTATCAGCCATACTTCCCGACTGGTCGAGAACAAGTATAACGTCAAGTGCCTTTGTGCTCTTGGAGTTGAACATAACCGTTCTGCTGCCGGAGGAAGCCGTAAGCGTGATAACAGCCTTGCCGTTGTCATTCTTAGCTTCTTTCTTGACTTCGATTTCCTCGGGGTCGGTGTTTATTTTCTCATATGAAGCATAGATTGTTATGTCCTCATCATTAAGCTCATAGTCATTCCATCTGCCGACGAAGTTCTTCTTTTCGGGAACTTCGGGCTCCGAAATGCTCTTTGTGCCCTCTTCAAATACAACCGTGCCGACTGTCTCTTCTGTGCCGTCGTCGTTTTTAACAACAAATGTCGCGGTGTATTTATTCTTTATGAGTGCCGGTATGGGCTGAGTCTCATAATAGTCACAGCCTTCACGCTGACAGTCTCTGCGGGACACGCCCTCAACACCGTAGTCGGGTGCTTTATCGGTGTACCATTCGCCCATGTCGTGACCGAG
>CAVFUV010000259.1:0-3046 GCA_963625735.1 bacterium | reverse complement strand
ATCACCCTTCAGCACGAGTTTGCAACTTTCGTCGAACAGGTCGACAAATCGAAATTTTACATCGTACAAATGCAGATATTACTGCGTTTACTCATTCAAGCGATACAGCAAAAAACAACAGAGGTGCTACTATGACGAATT
This sequence comes from bacterium, assembly GCA_963625735.1. Taxonomy (GTDB): domain Bacteria; phylum Bacillota; class Clostridia; order Oscillospirales; family Acutalibacteraceae; genus RUG806. Next base: position 2,905 of record CAVFUV010000259.1, on the reverse strand, counting down.
TTGACTTCTTATTGGAAGAAAAAAAGTTTAGCGGTTTTGCAAATACTGCTATAACCGCGGAAAAGTTATACCAAATTGACCTACCGTCTTGCTTGTTCAATGTTAGACGGGCTTTGGAGTTTGCTGTCAAATGGATGTATTCCGTTGACGGTTCTCTCACTATGCCATATCAGGATCAGTTGGTCAGTTTGATCAATACCGAAGAATTCAGAGATATTATTGACGATAACCTCTATCGACGAATCAACTTTATTCGCATGTTGGGCAATAACTCTGCTCATAGCACCAAGCAGATTACGCCCGAGCAGGCACAACTTGCGCTCGAAAATCTTTTCTACTTTCTTGACTTTGTGGCATACTGCTATGCTGATAAGTACAGCCAACATACATACGACAAGACACTTTTGACACAGTCTCAAGAGCCTGTGAAAGAAGAACCCGAGGTTAATGTTGACCTTGAAACTCTCATGAGAGAAAATGCGGCCCTCAAGGCAGAACTGACCCAAAAACGCCAGGAGCAGCAACAGACTTATTCGCCCAAGCCCCTCGACCTATCCGAATATAAGACGAGAAAGATTTATATCGACACTATGCTCCAGGATGCAGGTTGGGTTGAAGGCAAGGATTGGTTTAACGAATACCCGTTGCCCGGAATGCCGAACCATTCCGAGATTGGCTACGCTGATTATGTTCTTTTCGATGATACACACCGCCCTCTCGCTGTTATTGAAGCTAAAAGAGCATGTAAAGATGTAGCTGTGGGTCGTCAGCAAGCGAAGCTTTATGCAGACCTACTCGAAAAGAAATTCGGCAGGCGCCCCATTATATTCCTTACAAATGGCTTTGATACTCGTATATGGAATGACAAATATTATCCGGAACATCATGTAAGTGGATTCTACTCCAAGAGGGATTTGGAGAAAGAGTTCAATAAACTCACGATGAGAACTTCTCTCGCCCATGTTCAGGTGAGTGATGCGATATCAGGAAGATACTATCAGAAAGAAGCCATCAAGGCGGTCTGCAGAGCGTTTGATGAGCAGAACAGAAGAAAAGCCCTCCTTGTTATGGCAACGGGATCAGGTAAAACAAGAACCGTCATCTCCATTGTAGATGTTCTTCTCCGCCACGGTTGGGTGAAGAATGTACTGTTTCTTGCCGACCGGAACAGTCTTGTCACGCAAGCAAAACGCGCGTTTGTAAACCTTCTTCCAAACTTGACAGTAACCAACTTGTGTGAGGAAAAAGATAAGCTCACAGCAAGAGGTGTATTCTCAACCTATCAGACAATGATGAATTGCATTGATGACGCCAAAGATGAGAACGGCGGTAAATTGTTCACGGTCGGTCACTTCGACCTCATCATTTGCGATGAAGCGCATCGCAGTATTTATAACAAATACAAGGACATTTTCAACTATTTTGATGCGCACCTGGTAGGTCTTACAGCAACACCAAGAGATGAAATCGACAAGAATACGTACGGAATCTTTGAACTTGAAAACGGTGTTCCTACATACGGCTATGAACTTGCACAAGCTGTTCAGGACGGATATCTTGTTGACTTCGTAAGTATCGAAACAAAACTTAAGTTCATCGAAGAAGGCATCGCATATGATGACCTTTCCGATGAGGACAAGGAAGAATACGAAGCATTATTTGCAAACGAGGATGACGAGCTGCCCGAAAGGATTAATAGTTCCGCACTTAATGAGTGGATATTTAACGAAGACACGATCCGCCAAGTGCTTAATACTCTGATGACTGAAGGGATCAAGATCGATTACGGCAGCAAGATTGGCAAATCAATTATTTTCGCAAAAAACCACAGACACGCGGAGAAAATAAAAGAAATATTCGACAAAGAATATCCGAGCTACCACGGATATTGTCGCGTTATAGATAATTACACGAATTATGCGCAGAGTTTGATTGATGAGTTTTCTGTGCCCGAAAAAATGCCGCAAATCGTTGTGTCAGTTGATATGATGGATACAGGTATAGATGTCCCCGAAGTTGTCAACCTTGTGTTTTTCAAAAAGGTACTTTCTAAATCAAAGTTTTGGCAGATGATTGGACGAGGGACGAGATTGTGCCCGGCCCTCATAGATGGTCAGGACAAGAGTGTTTTCTATATATTTGACTTCTGCGGAAATTTCGCCTTCTTCCGAATGAATAAAAAAGGCAAAGAAGGGTTCTCAACTCAGTCTGTCCAGGAGAGAATATTTAATCTGAAGACAGAACTGGTATTCCGCCTGCAGGGTCTTGAATATCAAACAGAGGAATTGATTGCTTTTCGTTCGGCTCTGATTGATGATCTTGTCGCAAAGATTGGCGAACTTAATAGAGATAATTTTGCGGTTCGTCAGCATTTGAGATATGTCGACCAATACTCGAAGCGAGAAGGCTATGAAGCACTTACCTACGAAAATACGCTTCAAATTGCCGAAGAAATTGCTCCACTTATACTGCCATATGAAGATGATGCCAGTGCAGTTCGTTTTGATGCATTGATGTACGGCCTCGAACTTGCATATATCCTCGGGAAAACCTATTCCAAGGCAAGAAATGACCTTGTAAAAATGGTATATGCTGTTTCGAAAGTTGCTACTATTCCTGCTGTAAGCGCAAAAAGCGAACTGATCAGCAAAATTCTCAACACCGATTATGTGGATAACGCAGGTATTAACGAGTTTGAGCATATCCGGACGGAACTGCGCGATATCATGAAGTATATTCCGAGAGGTGAAAGACCGATATATCAAACAGATTTCACCGACGATGTGCTTTCTGTAGAAAGACATGAATCGGAGCTTGACAGTGATGAACTGCAGAATTACAGAAATAAGGTGAATTATTATATTCGTCAGCACATTGATAACGGAGTAATAGCCAAGTTGCACAC
>CAVFUV010000258.1:0-3071 GCA_963625735.1 bacterium | reverse complement strand
CCCCTATATTCTGCTATACACTCTATCTCACAAATTCAAAAAAAAGCTCACATAAACAACACATAGGAAGATTAACATGAAGATTACCCTCTTAGGCTGTGGATACCGTTCCCTTCTTTTCGCAAAAATAATCGCTCAGAATTCGTCGGAGCTCGGCATTGACAAACTGTGCTTTATGGACGCAAACAAGACAAATCTTGCCGTGTTCGGCTCGATGGCAAAAAAAATAACGGAGCTTCTCAACTCGCGAATTAAATTTACGACCACCGACAATTTTGTCGAGGGCTTTATCGGCACGGATTTTATCATATCGGATCTCAATATCTGCGGCGACGAACGCAAGATAAAGGACGAGCGTATTGCCCTGACGCACGGTGTAATAGGTCATGACGCACTGCCGCCGATGGCCCTCTGCACCGCCGCACGCACAGTTCCGGTTCTCACAAAATACTGCGAATACGCTAAAAAATACGCCAAACCCGATTTTAAGATTATAAATATCACCGAGCCTGTGGGGCTTATAACGGAAGCGATGAACCGTCTCGGCTATGACTTTGTATACGGCATTTCCGATGATGCCGTGTCAATGTTCGATTCCGTAACGGAGCTTTTAAGCGTAAAGCCCGGCGAACTGCGGTCGGAGCTTTTCGGACTTTGCCGACTGTCTTTTTTCAATGATATTTCACTCTCGGGCAAAAGCATTATGTCACAGCTGACGGATGCCGATGTCGTATATGAACGCAGTGAACTCGGGAGCTTTGATCGCAGACTTGTCACAGAAAAACAGCTTATCCCCTGCACTTCGTTTGCATATTACTACGACAGGGACGGCGTTTTTGAGCGAATGTCGGGCGTGTCTGAAACACGTGCCGAAAAGACATCAAGGCTCAGTCACGAGCTTGTGTCACTGCTGTCAAACGCCGACACCGAGAATGATTTCAACTCCTGCGTAAGAATCTATGATGAATATTTTACGGAGCTTGAAAAAATAAGGCTCTCGGTTGAAACAGGCGGAAATTCAATCGAAATCAGACATTTTTCGCCGTTCGACAAAGATATAAGCGGAATTGCTGTAACAGTGCTCGATTTTATCCGTGCAATAAGCGGCAAGGGCAATGCGGACATCAATTTGTGCGTTCCGAATAACGGTGCTCTGCCGTTTCTTAAGAGTGATGATTTAACGGAGATAACATGCACAGTGTCCGTAAATACGGTTATGCCCCATCGGTTTGAAAAGTTTGACTCCGACACGGCTGAAATTATTATGCGTGTAAAGCTATGCGAACGCCGCGCCGTTTCTTTTTTGCTGACAGGCGACAGGCGTGACGCAGTATCCGCGCTTGCACTTCATCCGTTTGTAAATTCGTATACACTCGCGTTGGAATTGGTCGAAGAGCTGTTCTGACAATTCCCGAACAGAAAAACAAATAAATTCTACTGTGAATGTTCAACAACAAGCTCTGTTTTATATTGTGCATTCATACGAAAATCTTCCCCCCCCGATTTTTCACGCTTTAAATTCGTAAAATGTTATGTTATGATAATATTACCGAAAAACATGAAAAGGGTGAAGATTTAATGAAAAAAAGACTCAACAGAACAATCTCGGTTTTACTCACAATCGCAATGCTTCTTCTGCTTATGCCGACGGCGTTTGCGGTTGACACAACAAAATTTGTGCCCGGATTTGAATTTTATTTCGGCTCATATCCGCAGACACAAGTAAAAGACGAAACACTTATTACAACGCTTAACGAAAAAGCGGGCAAAACAGACACAGACAACTGGAAAAGCTATGACTACTATATAGCGAACTTTCAGATTGACTACATGAAGTATACCGAAGTGGAACTTGACGGGGAAATTTACAGAGGTGTTTATTTCTCTTTCTACCGTCCGACAATCACGGCTTTCGAGCCCATGACCTCCGGGTCTAATCAGGAGAATAACGGTTATCTTGCGGGCAATACATATTGGTTTAAATATGAGCCTCTCAAGTGGCAGGTTCTGTCATACGACGAAGATACCGACACAGCCGTGATTATCACAAAAGATATAATCGACACGCAGGACTATTATTATTCGAGTGACGAGCGTACAATTGACGGTGTAAAGGTTTACTCCAACAACTACGAATACAGCAACATCCGCACATGGCTCAATAAAACATTTTATAAGACAGCGTTGAATGACACTCAGGCTGCGACAATCATTACGGCGACACTCGAAAACAAGGCTTCAAGCGAAGATTATTCAAAATTCAACGCAAACCAAACAACCGATAATATTTATCTTCTCAGCACAACCGAAGCGAAGGAATACGGCTACGGCTATTATCCCGAGACAGACTCAACGCTAATTGCCGGCACGGATTATGCCAAATCGCAGGGTCTTCTTATAAATAAATCGGGCAATTCCTATTGGCGTTTGCGTACTGCAGGTGCGCAGTACAACACAAATATGGTGGCGTACTATAACGGCTCGAAAGCTTACGGAGCCTATCAGGATTATATGAACAACATAGGTCTCGGCATTCGTCCTGCGGCAACGGTTAAGCTGACAGATGCCGTGCTGTCATCGTGTGTTCACTCCGATAAAGACAGCGACCACATCTGCGACGTGTGCTCAACAGTTTTGAGCGAATGTACAGACGAAAACAGTGATCATCTGTGTGATATCTGCACAAAGACACTGAGTATCTGCAAAGACGAAAACAATGACCATCTTTGCGATGTATGTTCAAAAGTTCTGAGTGTTTTCAAAGATGAGAATAACGATCACATCTGCGATATCTGTTCAAAGGTTTTAAGCGAGTGCACAGACGAAAACAATGATCATCTTTGTGACATATGCGGCAAAACGGTGTCGGAACATATCGATTTTAACTACGACACAAAGTGCGACATATGCGGCAAGAAATTAGGCGACGGCATTGAATGCTACTGTCTGTGCCATAACACAAACCCCATATGGCAAATCGTATGGAGAATTTACCGCATTTTCTGCGAGATATTCGGTGCAAATAAAACCTGCGACTGCGGCGTTGAGCACTGGGTTATTTCGATTTGGAA
>CAVFUV010000257.1:0-3077 GCA_963625735.1 bacterium | reverse complement strand
GTCCTCGCCGGCTTTGCCTCGCTCACAGCTTTCGCTGTTCGCTCGGCGACCCGCCCACCCACCCAAAAACCGACCGTCCGTGGCGCTTACCATGGACGGTCGGTTTATTTAGCTGCTATAAATCTGTATTGTGTTTTTCACCTCAGACGGGAATGACTCAGCACTGCTTGTTCTGAGGGCCGGCATTGCCGACTTGCTTTGCTTTTGACTTTGCATTTGCGTTCTGATTGCTCTTTGCCTGCTTTGCTTCATCTTCTCTGGCAAATTCGCCCTTGATTGCGGCAACGCTTTTCTGCGGTTCTCTGTTTTCGATGAATCTTTGCAGCTCCTGAAGCGACATTTTGCCGTCGGAAGTAAGATATCCCTTCGTCATTTCATCAAAAGCCTTTGTCTTGCATACTCTGTCACGCAGGGCGATAACGGCATTTTTGTCTTCGCCGAAAGCTTTTTCCATCGGTCCGATTCCGGCGATATCCATAAGAGCGTAATTCTCGCGTTCATTCTGAGCCAGCATGCTTACCATGCAGCTGCCGATAATGTTTTTGGCGGTCTCGGCATCGATAAAGCGTTTGTACCCACGGTCAGAGTCGATGAATGCTCTTACCTTGTCCTGAATTTCTTCTTTTGCGAAAGCTACAAGTCCCTTTTCGCATTCGTCAAGCTCTTCGCCTCTGTGCGGCTGTATTCCTTCTGTAAAGCGGGCTTTGATACGCCTGTCAAGCGATGCGGCGGCTTCGACTCTTTCTTTATGTTCATGCGCATTGCTCATATCGAGGAATGCCTGTGTGACTTCCCGGGTCGCATTGTCATTGATAACGTCGGCAAGGGCTTTTATGTCAATCTCGCCGTTCGGGTTCGCGTAGTCAGCTAAAAGCTTTTTGAATTCCTTTGACTTTTCGATATCTTCTCTTAAGGCGTTAATGTCTTCGTCGTCCGCGATAAGATTTTCGAAATACCCGGGATGATCCGCACCCGTGTCGTTGCGTTCGGCTGTCACCATATCGTATATAATGAAGTTTTCGAGAATAAGAGCGGTCGTTCCGACATCAACAGTGTCAAGGTTATATTTCACGGCAAAATCCGCACTTCTCTTAAGCGCATTGTTGATGCCGATTGTTACAAGCTCAGACAGTTTCTTTTCGTATATATCGTTTTCCTTGCCGCGAATGGGGGCTATTTCCGCCGAGAAACGGCCTGCGACCTGCTGTTCGACTTCCTGTGCCTCAAGCGGTTTTTCGGTCGCGATTACGGCGTCGACAATAGCTTTCGCGAAATTGCCGTCTGCAAGAGCGGAAAGACTGTCGGGCTTAAGACAGCCGTTTTCGTCAACAAGGTTTGCCCTGAGCGTGTTAAACTCCGGCATGGCGGCAATCATATTGCGGAACTCGCCGATGTTGGCGGGGTCTTCGGTCATCTTTCTCTCGCAGTAGCGGGGGCCTTTGCTGCCCTCAATTTTGCGTTCTCTTAAAATAACGGCACTCAGAACGGCGTTTGTCAGAAGCTCGTCTGTTTTATCTGCGGACAGAGGCTTGTTATTCTTCAGAAGCTCCGATACGGGTTCAAGAATTGTCGTCCTGACGGTGTTTCTGAGCTCTCTTTCAAAATCGTTGAATGTTGACTCACGAAGGGGCTTTATCGAATTCAGGAATTTGCCCTCAAGCTTCAATTGGGTAAATGACAGACCGTGCTCCGCGTAAATTGTGTCTGCAAGCTCTTTCGCGACGTCTTTGGGGTTATAGTTTAGGACAAAATCTTTGAACTGTTCGGGAGTGAGGCGGTCGTAGTAATCTTCACCGTGAAGATTTTCTATAAGATTATCGTTGTCTGATGCGTAATTATGACCTGTTTTCTTGTGTGCGTAAAGCTCGGAAATATGTATCAGATCCCCTAATTTCGGGCTTTCGAAGATTTTTTCAATCTCGCCGCCGTGAAGGGAGCCTCGTGTATTGCGGTCAAGCTTAAACAGCTCGAGCAGCGTTAAGATACCGAGCATGGCACCTAATCTCGGCTGGAGAAAGGTCGGTGCATTTTCGTAAAGAGCATCGCCTTTGGTGTTCTCGCAAAGGCTTTTGATTTCCGACTTGAATGTTTGTATGTTGTATTCCAGATCCTCTGACGGCTTAACTTCTTTTGACAGAGCGTCAAATTTTTCAATGAACCACTTGTCGGGTGCGGCCTCGAACTGCTTTGCGTTGTCTTTCTGTGCCGCGACTTTGTTGAACTCATCTGTAAGCACCTTTTTCTGCTCGGGAGTTTTGCCTTCAAGCTGTGCTTTTGTGTTGCGGCAATTTTGGATCATTTTCAGCTGTTCAAGCTTTGTTTCGGCAAACTTCTTGAACTGTTCTGCCATGTCGATATGACGCAGTGTCCATTTTCTCTGGTCGTGGTTCACCTTTGTCGCAAGATATATGTTTGTCTTGTTGAGAAGGTCGTTATATTTATCGAGGGCTGTCTGAAGATCCGCATCTTTCTGAAGATGACCGAGTCTTTCGGTTTCCTCAAACGCGCGGCGCATATTCTTGAAAACATCGGAGCTTTTGTGATACCACGGGTCGTTGTATTTTCTCTGCTCGGTGAGATCGTTTGTGTAGCTTCTGAAGCCGTAGTTGAATATTTTTTCGGGGTCAACCTCTTTTATTGTACCCTTTACATTCTGCACAACAACCATGCGGTCATATTTTGCTATAACGGCGGGTGCTTTCCCTTCTTTCAGCCAATTGTTAGCTGTGGAATTCGCTTTTGAGCTTTTTAATTTACGCTCTTTTGTATTGTTGTCCGTTTCAAAGAACAAAAGGTCGTCGCCGCTTTTCAGACCGTTGTCATATGCTGTTTTTTCAATTTCCCAGTCATACTTGTTAGTCTCATAGAAGCTCGCGTCCGATAAAAGCTGAGTATAGCTGTCCACACCGATACTGGCTGTCATTTTGTCAAAAAACTCGGGATCCTTCTCTTTTCTTTTGGCTTTCGTTTTTTCGTCGTTGTCGAATTTATCCTCATATTCATCTTCGACGAGGGCAGAGTTACGGTCCAGGACATAATCTGTCAGGGCATCAATGTCAACATATTCGTACATGGGG
>CAVFUV010000256.1:0-3095 GCA_963625735.1 bacterium | reverse complement strand
GATTAAAGGATCTGTCGGGTCCCATCGGCACAATAAACATAGTGGCCGAGACCACGAGCGAAGCCGTAAGCAGCGCGGATTATTCAAACATGCTGTTTATTCTGGCGTTTATCACGGTAAACATAGGCATTGTCAATCTTTTGCCTCTGCCTGCGCTTGACGGCGGACGACTGTTTTTTATCGTTATCGAGTGGATTTTCAGAAAGCCCGTACCCAAAAAGTTTGAAGCTGTCGTTCACGCGGCGGGGCTTGTGCTTCTATTGGGACTTATGGCACTTATCTCGTTTAACGATATAGTAAATCTTGTAAGAAAGTAAGAGAAAAATGGGCAGTAAGAAAAAAGTAAAAATAGGTAAATTTACAATAGGCGGCGGCGAACCCGTACGTGTTCAGAGTATGCTCAACACCCCCGCAGGCGACGTCCACGCGGCTGTTAATCAGGCAAAAGAGCTTGAAGCTGCGGGATGCGAGATAATAAGAGCAACCGTGCCGAACATGGACGCCGTCAGAACAATAGCGGCACTCAAAGAAAACTGCGATGTGCCGATTGTGGCGGATATTCATTTTGATTATAAAATGGCACTTGAAGCGGTTGCGGCAGGTGTCGACAAAATAAGAATTAACCCCGGCAATATCGGCAGTGACGATAAGGTGAAAGCCGTTGCGGATGCGTGCAGGGCTCACGGTATCCCGATAAGAATAGGCGTAAACTCCGGTTCGGTCGAAAAGCATATTCTGGCAAAATACGGTTCACCGACTCCGGAAGCGTTAACTGAAAGTGCCTTATATCATGCTTCTCTCCTTGAAAAATTCGATTTTGACGATATTGTGATTTCACTCAAGTCCTCGGATGTCAGACGCACGATAGAAGCATACAGGCTCATGTCACAAAAATGCGATTATCCGCTTCATGTGGGTGTTACCGAAGCCGGGACACTGAGAATGGGACTTATAAAATCGGCGGCGGGTATCGGCTCTCTGCTTGCGGACGGCATAGGCGACACCATAAGAGTGTCTCTTACCGCGCCTCCCGTAAACGAGGTCTATGCCGGATATGACATACTTAAGGCCGTGGGTGTTCGCTCACACGGACCGAACATGGTTTCGTGCCCCACATGCGGCAGAACGAGAATTGACTTAATCGGACTTGCCGAAAAGGTCGAGGACGCATTAAGAACATGCGACAAGCAGATAACCGTTGCGGTTATGGGATGTGCCGTCAACGGACCGGGCGAAGCCAAAGAAGCCGATATAGGCGTTGCGGGCGGCGACGGCGAAGGGCTCATCTTCAAGAAGGGTGTCATACTCAGAAAAGTACCCGAAGACGCACTTTTTGACGAGCTGATGAAAGAAATAAATTTGCTTTAACGGCAACTTGCTAAGAGGATTGGAATGAAAAAATTAACAGCTGTACTTATTGCCGTGCTACTGCTTTTTTCGGCAGTGCAGATAACGGCATTTGCGGGTACATCGGAAAACTATGTCGTAAACACCACCGGCGGAAATGTTCTTTATGTAAGAGCCGGTGCCGGTACGAATTATAAGCAATTGGGCAAGCTCACCTCCGGTACGAAAATTACGGTACTCGAGACAAAATCGTTCAATAACATGAACTGGGGACGCATCATCTATAACGGCAAAGAAGGATGGGTCTGCCTTTATTACTGCGTAAAAGAGACCGAAACGATTAAAACGGACACAGAGCCGACATATGACGACATTCCCGAGGAATACACGGTAAACCGAACGGTTGTCGACATTTCGAGCTTTAACGCCACATCGTCGTTTGACTGGAACAAGCTTAAGGCTTCGGGTGTTGACGGAGTTATAATCCGTGTCGGCGGAACATATGTAAGATCAAAAGAAATATATGACGACTCCGAGTTTATGACGCACTACAAAAACGCCAAGGCTGCGGGGCTCGAAGTCGGTGCGTACTTTTTCAGCTATGCTCTTACAAAAGAAAAGGCGCTCGAGGAAGCGCAGTTCACGATTAATGTTCTGAAAAAGAATAATTGCGAGCTTACTCTGCCCGTGTTTATCGATATTGAAGACTACGATACCGATACTCAGCACCGCAAGGCAGGCACAGCCGCCTGTGACACGGTTGTAAACACGTTCTGCGACACCGTAAAGGCGGCAGGATACTTTCCCGGCATTTATTGCAGTCTTGACTATACAAGAACGGTTCTCAGTGCCTCGGTATTTGAGGGCAGAGCCGTATGGATAGCTCACTGGGCGAACGAATGCGGCTATATGGGTGAATATCACCTGTGGCAATACACCGAAAACGGCACAGCCACGGGATACAGCGGCAAAATTGACATAAGCAAATGCTATGTTGACTTTCCGTCGCTTATCGCACAGGGGATACTGACAACAAATGTATCCGAAGCGATAACATATACGGTATCCGATGAAATGATATCATTTGTCGGACGTGACACAATAAAGGTCGGTGACACACTGACAGCGGCTCAGAAGCTCTTGCTGCACTCCCCCACAGACAAGATAACGCCGATTACGACAAACACATATGAAGACGCTTATGAATCGACAGGCGGGATTAAGCTTAAATACCGTACCGATACGGGCACTGTACTCACAGCCGAATATTCATACGGCGACGAATGCAAGCACGAGAAAACAACAACCGAGACAAAGGCCGCTACCTGCACGGAATACGGCACATCATCGGTTGTATGTCAGACCTGCAAAAAGACAGTTTCGGCAAAGGTAACGGCATCGCCCACAGGGCATAACATGAAAGAAACCGTAAAGGTATCAACCGACACCGAGATTGTCACAATCACCAGTACATGCACGACATGCGGCAAGGCAACAACCGTGTCGGCAAAATACGGTGATATTGACGAGTCGGGCAAAATTGACGTAGCGGATGCACGTCTGGCACTGAGAGCCGCCGTCAAGCTTGATACATTTAACGACAAGCAGACAGCCGCCGCGGATATAAACTTCGACAAAAAAATCAGCGTTGAAGACGCAAGGTACATTCTGAGAATTGCGGTTAAGCTTGACACTACGGAGAATCTGATTAAGACACTTTATAAATAAGCAACTAAAGGGATCGGGGG
>CAVFUV010000255.1:0-3097 GCA_963625735.1 bacterium | reverse complement strand
CCCCCGGTCCCTGATTTGTAAATTTTTTTGTTTACAAAAAATTTACAAATCTGTGACCACCTTGCACAAACTTCCCCTCCCTTATTCTTCCGTTTGTGCAAAAATAACATAAATTTAAGGCTCAATTTAGTAATCTATTTCCGTCCTTTTTGTTGACAGTTTGCCTTATAATATAATATAATAATGACGATAGACTATGCCCGAAGTGCCCCTTTTTGAGGCATTCGACCGTATACGATATCAAATTTCCACTGAAAATCGAGTGATGGGACCCAAACCCCACCGGCAGGAGGATTTATTCTCCGACACAATCCATGCGGCAAGACATAAAGCGTTTTTGCTTTGTGAGTCAGATGCCGAACCGCATAAAGGGGTGCCGAACGAGTAAACCGCGTTCCTTGTCGAGGGGGCATAAGTCCTGATGGGGCTTGGCTCCCCTCACTCAAAAAAATACTTAAAGGAGTGTTTTCATGGAAACAAAGTTTAAGCTTCCGACGAAGATATTAAGCACGTTTCTCGCTGTATTGATGGCTGTATCCTGCTTCAGTATTGCAATGCCTAACCTTGCCACAAAGGCAAACGCGGCAGCAACAAGTGTGGACTACAAAAATCTTCAGACAGCGTTCGAAGCCGCCTCAACAGACGGTCAGATCGCCAGCGGCAGTTACGATGTTTCGACGGAAGACGACGGCACCGTTCTTATCAAAGACAATACGTCCGACGGTAAGATCTATGCGCTTGCCGATGCTCTGTTTACAGTCATAAGCAAGGAAGGGGAACAGGCTGAATACAACCACAATACCCTTATCCGTGACCGTATAGAGACAGTCTACAAGAAGAACAACAATGATTCCTATCCCGATAATCTCAGGGATCTGGTTGAAATCTGTCTTCCCGTTGACGGCAACTACGCATACACAAAGGACGCGCCCATAGCGGGAACAGCCGTTTCCGCAAAAGCGGGCGATCCCGAAACACAGTTCTCTTCTCAGATGAAGAGCGTCATCAAGGTTCAGCGTTCCGTAAAGAGCATTGTTCTTACCTATGACCTTGACGCCGTTCCCGATAAGGTACAGACAACTGTTGTTCTTACAACCACAGCCGATCCTCAGAGCGAAATCACAACCGCTAAGGATAAGGCGGGTCTTGAGTGGAAAACCCGCACGGAGTGGTACACAAACAGCAGTGTAGCCGTTACCTATGAAGAAGAGGAAACCCCCGACTTCTCGACTCTCAAGAACTTCATAGCATATACAAAGAGCAAGTCATTCGCTCCTTATTATGAAAAGTATCTTGAGGACGAAAACAACATCTATATGTTCGAGGAGTCCTTCGCAAGGGATTTCGACGCCAATTTCAAAGAAGACTACTACAACAAGATAAGCGAGCTCGATGACGAGTACATCGAAAAGTATCTTGCCACAGAGGATGAAGAGTCCGGTCTTACAAACCTGTCCGCCTATAACTCATTTGCCAACAAGGTTGCTAACAAATATGAAACAATCTTCAACAGACAGTATGTTGAGTGGGCAATGAACGGCACATCAATCAGTGACGCGATTGACCGTGACTATTACATTGACGGCACAGATGAAGAGACGCTCACAAAGCTTATCGCACAGGCTCAGGAGTACGCCGATATACTCAACGGTACATACAATAATATATATACCGAAAAGTACGGCTACGAAAACGGCACAATCGAAAAGATAATCCGCAATGCTCAGAACGCAAAGCAGGTTCTCAAAGCCGGCGATGTCGCAAAGTCGATTATCTATCGTATGAAGACCGATGAGAATACGTATTATAATGATACAACAACTCTGTTCGGTCTTAAGAACTACCAGAGCAACAACTACACGGCCGGTAATGTTCTTATTTCGGATGACGAGCTTGACGCCGCTATCGATTGGGTAGAGAGTCAGCTTGAGACATTCGAACTCACAGATGCCGACGGCAATGCCGTTTATGATGACGAAGGCAGAGACGCTATTGTAAAGGCAGCGTCCGAAGCACTCGCCGAAGAGTATCCCGACATTGATTTCTCCGATATCACAAAATTCTCTCAGCTCAAGGACTTCCTCGCGAACCTTGAGACAGAGCGTTCAAGCACAACACGCGGTGAGACGACATCGGCAAACGAGAACTATCTCGACTATTTCAAAAAGTTCATCAACGAGTCCGATACTCTTGATACGGCTTATCTTACCGATGCTTACGACACCGAGCTTGACGCAAAGAAAACCGAGAGCGACACAGATTACAATGCCGCTGTCAAGAATCTCGGCACGACTACCGCAAACAGAATTTACGGTACAAGCTCATACAGACAGACTCTTGTAAATCAGGCCAAAGCCGCAATCCTTGCGACACTTAAGGCTCGTATTGAAGCACAGTGCAAGCTTATGGTTGACAGCGCCGGCACAGGTGTTACAACCACAAACTTCTCACTTGTCAAGGCAAACAAGAACTCTATCGACAACAAGATAATAACCATAAACGAAGGCACGGATGACGAAACAACCGTAAGTCTTTATACGTGGCTCGGCAACAATGTTCCGTCCTCCGCGAAGACTAACTATTCCAAGTACGCAAGCGGCTACGAAAATACCATTAACACAATAATGGCAAAGAAGTTCAACGGCTATAAAAAGACCGACCTTTCCACGAACAATGTTTATTATGTTCGTCATGCTGTAAACCATGATATGGTTCGCTATGTCGCAGGTGACGGCTCTGCAGATGAGCGTTATTCATACACCGTAGACAAGACAAAGGTTAACACCGTTATAACAAAGCTTGATACTTTCCTTACCTCCGAGAGCTTTACACAGCTTTTGGGCGTTGACGGTGAATCCGAATATACCGGAAAGAACATAACAAACCTTTCCGAGTATATCGAGGATATCCTTGTTGCAAATGTTTTCAGTGATAAGCTTGTCAATACGCTTGTATCTGCATTGTTCCCGATGATTACCGATACCCTTACAAATCTTCTTACCAAGGATTTGAGTACTCTTCTCGGTGACTATTATGCAACACCTACCGACGAAAATGCCGATGCCGGATTGAACCTTGCTGCTTTGAACGGTACGAT
>CAVFUV010000254.1:0-3098 GCA_963625735.1 bacterium | reverse complement strand
TTGTATTATAACATTATTACTGAACTGCGGAATGCGGTTATCGGAGCTTGTTTCGCTCGATTATAACAAGATTATTTTTGACGATGATAATGCCTATATCATAATTACCGGTAAAGGTAACAAACAACGTACAGTTTATCTGAATCACGCCTGTGTGTCTGCTGTAACGGCTTATATGCGAGTACGTGCAAAAGACGGTGTTGTGGACAAAAATGCTTTGTTCTTATCGAACAGATTAACAAGAATAAGTCCGAAAACAGTACAGCATTTAGTTGAAATGTATCTTGATAAAGCGGGACTTGGCGGAATGGGCTTTTCCGTTCATAAGCTTCGTCACACTGCCGCTACGCTCATGTATCAGACCGGCAAGGTTGATGTACTCGCACTCAAAGAAATACTCGGTCACGAAAATCTTAACACTACACAGATTTACACCCACCTTCTTGATGAACAGCTGAAAAATGCTGTAAACGCCAATCCGCTGTCGGATATTGATGCAAACACTTAATACAGTGGTCAGTATTCAGTGGTCAGTATCCGGTGGTTCGACATTATAAATGAACTAAAAAAATATGACTCTCATCGGTTATAAATCTATTCGATGGGAGTCATTATTATATTATGCAGGCACCGGGATACCGGTTACTCGTTTATTCGGCATTTGTTTCAGGCTCGTATGTCTCGCCGTATGTTGCAACTCTGACATATTTCATAACCTGATCCGTTAAAGGCTTGTCGGATGAATCCGTTTTCTGTGCGACGATTTTGTCTGCAACTTCTATGCCTTCAAGAACACTGCCGAAAGATGCGTAATTTCCGTCAAGATATGTGTTGTCGGCAACACAGATAAAGAACTGCGAGCCCGCCGTGTCATATCCGGTCGATGTGCGTCCCATGGAAATAACACCGCGTTTATGTGAAATGCTGTTCTCGACACCGTTTGCGGAAAATTCGCCCTTAATAGTATACCCCGGTCCGCCCATACCTGTGCCGAGCGGATCGCCGCCCTGGATCATAAAGTCTTCAATGCAGCGATGGAATATAAGTCCGTCATAGAAGCCTTTATTTGCCAAAGAAATAAAGTTTGCTACCGTAATGGGTGCAATGTCTTCATACAGTTCAAAAACCATTGTACCCTGGTTTGTTATAATAACGGCAATAGGATGACCGTTGTCCTTGTATTTTTCGGAAAGTTCGTTAAACTTTGCTTCGTATTCATCTGTATCTGCTGATGTTTCGGCTATGCTGTTATCTGTTGTGGTCACAGTCTCGGTATTTGCTCCGCATGAGCAGAAAGCGAATACCATAGCGAACAGACATACAAAAGCTGTTATTCTTTTTACGGTTTTTTTCATTTTACGACTCCCCTTCCGTTGCGACAACGGTATTTTCGGGTTTTGCAGAACCGACATAACCGTTTCTCATAAGGCTGTCAAAGTCTGTACCGTTAATCTTTTCGTTAACTATCAGATACTGAGCAAGCAGTTCAAGTCTGTCGGAATGCTCTTTGAGAAGCTTTTCGCAGTTCTTGTAAGCAGTTGTAATTATACGGTTAACCTCTTCGTCAATTTCCTTTGCGATTTCTTCGGAATAGTTACGAACTGTGCCGTAGTCCTTGCCGAGGAACACTTCATCATGACCCGAGCCGAAAGTTATCGGTCCGAGAGTATCGCTCATACCGTATTTTGTGACCATTTTTCTTGCGATTTCGGATGCACGCTCAATGTCATTTGAAGCACCGGTTGAAATATCGCCGAAAATAATATGCTCTGCAACACGACCGCCGAGAAGAATGATAAGTTCTTCTTCCATTTTCTTCTTGGACATATACATTTTGTCTTCAAGCGGCATATGCATTGTATAACCGCCGGCGGAACCTCTGGGAACAATAGAAACCTGATGAACGGGATCCTGTCCTTCGATAAAGAAGGTTGAAACCGCATGACCTGCCTCGTGGTATGCGGTAAGTCGTTTTTCGGCGTCTGAAATCTTGTGCGATTTCTTCTCTGTGCCTACAACGACCTTGATTGCGGCTTCCTCAATTTCACTGCGTGTAATCGATTTAAGTCCGCGTCTTGCGGCAAGAAGCGCCGCCTCGTTAAGAAGATTTTCAAGGTCCGCACCGGTAAATCCGACGGTTGTTCTTGCGACATCTTCAAGGTTAACATCGGGGGAAAGGCTCTTGTTGCGTGAATGCACCTTAAGTATTTCAACTCTGCCCTTAATATCGGGAAGACCGACTGTTACCTGTCTGTCAAAACGACCGGGACGAAGAAGTGCGGGGTCAAGTATATCGGGGCGGTTTGTTGCCGCCAGGACTATAACGCCTTCGTTTTCGACAAAGCCGTCCATTTCAACAAGCATCTGGTTAAGGGTCTGCTCTCTTTCATCATGACCGCCGCCCATGCCGGCACCTCTGTGTCTGCCGACAGCGTCGATTTCATCGATGAATATAATAGCGGGTGCGTTTTTCTTTGCCTGATCAAACAGGTCTCTTACACGGGACGCACCGACACCGACATACATTTCGAGGAAGTCAGAGCCCGAAATAGAGAGAAACGGAACATTTGCCTCACCTGCTACCGCTTTTGCAAGCAGAGTTTTACCTGTACCGGGAGGGCCCACAAGCAGAACGCCCTTGGGTATTCTTGCACCTATATCATTGTATTTTGCGGGATTTTTAAGAAACTCAACAATCTCGGACAGCTCTTCTTTTTCTTCGTCACAGCCCGCGACATCGTTAAATGTTGTGCGATGCTTGCCGTCTTTAATTGTCTTAACACGTGCTTTGCCGAAGCTCAATGTGCGGCTTGATTCGCCCAGAATACTCTGGTTCATCTTGCGCATCATGATAAACATTATAACAGCGAGCAGAACAATGCTGCCTAATGACGGCAAAAGGCTTATAAGCCAGGAATTTGACGTACCGGCCTTATAGTCGTATATAATACGGTCATTTGGATATTTTTCATTGTGTTCGAGCACGGCTTCATGAATGTCATCATAGAACATATTAACACTGGGTACTGTGTATTTATAGGCTCTGTTGGTTTCGCCGCGTTTTGTGTAAGTAAGCTGTCCGCTGCTCAGATTAAGCG
>CAVFUV010000253.1:0-3105 GCA_963625735.1 bacterium | reverse complement strand
GTTGATTACTCGTGCTGTTTCAAAAAACAGATTGCCTCGTGGATCATTAAACCCCTGCAAAAGGCCAACAGAAGAAAAGGTTTGGCAAGGGAAGCCTGCTGTCAGAATGTCAAACTTTGGGATATCCTTCGCATCTATTTTTTGAATATCTCCTTCAACAAGATATTTGTTCCCGAAATTAAGGCGATATGTCTTGCAAGCATATTTATCAATTTCATTTGCCCAGACCAATTCGCATCCATTCTGTTTAAATGCAAGGCAAATTCCACCAATGCCGGCAAACATACTACCCACAGTGTATGGTTCGCTCATTTATCCTCCTTGAACTCCATAAATAAAGTTGCTGCTCTCTTAAGCTGTGACTTTACAAACATAGAGTTTGCTTTATACTCATCATTTTGCAAAAGCTTCTCTGATGAATCCAACTCAATTTTTTCAATGCAAAGGATTTTGCATATCCTTTTGCAGCGTGAAATTACATCTTTTGCGGAGCGTTGACTCATTTTCTTCTCAACAACTAACCAATTCAAAAAATCCGTATAGTCCATCATTAAGCCTCCTTCTTGAATTGTGTTTAGTATAGCACATATTGACGTCAACGTCAACGTCAACATGTGCTATAAATGGTATTTGAGTTCTATTTTTTATAATCATAAATGAAGAATTTACTTTCAGCTTATGAAGCGTATCATCAGTTCGCCTATGGCTTCGGCACGACCGTCCTTGCCGGCTTGCAGTTCTCTGTTCCGCCACTCGTTGAGAACGTAGCGGATGAGCTTTATTTCAACCGGCTCAAAGGGGATTTTCTTCTTTCGGCACGGATGCTTCTGCATGGTGTCGGAAATATCGGCAAGTCTGAGGATCAGCGTATCAATGGCAGCGTTTGTATCGTCATCGTAGTCACTGTGCTGCTGATACAGGCCGTTCACGAGCGTTCTGACATCGTAATCATCAAGTTTTACTTTCATATCGCACCTCAGCAGTAAATCAGATCGTGATTGACAATCTCGGTTGCTCTGTTTCTGACATTGTTCATTTTCTGTACCCACAGCATTTGATTCTCAGCTTTGAGTTTCTCGGTGATACCCTCGCTCTCGGCAAGCTGACCGACAAGAAGGGAAAAGAGCTTCTCGGCCTGTTCGTCAATGTCGGCAAGGTAGTCGTTCATGCCGTCCTTTGCGACATGCTCGTTGTAGAGAGGCTTGTTGTTCTTCCTGATAAAGCGCAGATGTCGCTGTCCCCATACGCCGATAGGCTTACCCTCCGGTTCATCGTCTCCTGCGATGAGGTAGTAGTCTACGACAAGCTCATACTTGAGACCGGTTCTTTCGTCTGTAATAAATTTTTCCATGGTGTGTACCTCCTGAAAATATTATTTAAGCGGTCTTTTCCGCTTCGGTTTGCTTTTGCCTTTCCCTGAACTCACGGCCTTGCTGTCTTGCTCGTTCTCTGCGGCATTCCTCTGAGCAGGTCTTTGTACTCGGCCCGTTCGGCCAGAACTTCTTTCCGCAGACGATGCAGGTGCGTTCAAAATAAGGGTGTCCGTCCTTTTCGGCGGGGTTTCTGCCGTCATGCCTTGCGCTGATCCTGCCGTTTCTCAGACAGTCGGGAGTGCAGTAACGCTGATTAGGTGTGGTCGGCCAATATTCCTTACCGCAGAACTCGCAAGTCTGTTGTGGGAACTTGTGTCCGTCTTTCTCTGCGTTCTTGATTGCGCTGATTTCGGCGTCCGTCTTAAGGTAATCTGCGATTTCGTTATAGAAAGACAAAAAGCTTAGAAGTGCATCCGCTTTCGCACCCTTCTTAACCTTGAAATCGCTTTCAAGTACAGATGCAACCTGTTTCCACTCAGAATATTTGTAAATATAGTATTTATCCGGGTATCTCAGCCAAAGGTATGTACTGACCGAATTGACATTTTGATAGTGGGAATCCCAACGGCCTGCACCATACTGCGAACGAATTCGTTCAGATTCCTGAATAAAGCGATTCACTCTGTCTACAACCGATTTATCCTCGTCAAATAGCTCTCTGAACATATTCCTGACTGCTTCCGCATCTACTTCGGCAAAGCGGATAATCATCTGCCTTGGAAAGTAGTTCATGGATGACAGGAGGTTTTCGCATTTCGCCGTTGATTTCTTAAACATTTCAAGAAAATCGTCTGCGTCAATGTTCCAGTTATCTTGAAAACACTTTACCGCTATCCATTTATACTGTTCTTTTTCCCAGCTGGTTTGATTCTTCGCAGCGGGATCCGGAGTGACAAAAGCCTTTCGGTATGATAGAAGTGCTAACTTCAGTTTTTCAATATTGATCATTTTCAAAACCTCCGGACTTAATAGTACATTTCAATGTAGCTGTATGCCTTATCGAATACATCCGTATCCTTTATCTTGTATTTGATGGCGACAACGCTCCTTAAGGCCTTTTTGACTTCTCGTCTGCCGGAGCCGGTGTCCTGCCATCCGTCGAAGCGCACTGTTTTCACGATTTCATCAATATCGCAGTGAAAGACTTGACATATCTTCATGATTGCATCAAGGGAGACCGGCTCGTCTTTATACATCTTACCCATGGTATATGTGCTGATGCCTCCGTTCAGCTGTGTCTTGTGGTTATTGTGCATGAGATTACATGAATACAACAAGTCATGTTATATTGTAGCACGTTAATGCACAAATTCAATAAGACATGACAAAGTTCCGAATTAAGTTTATTGTGGTGTTGCCTACAAACGACAACATCAAGGCTCAAGTACGAACGGAAGTGAAATTTAAGCCTTTTAGTCAACAATGTAAAAGAGAGGAACTACGTTCCTCTCTTTTTTGTTAATGCTATAACAAATTCAAGTTCTTTTAGGAGAATACAAAGAAAAAGCCTCCGAAAAATCGGAGGCTGAAATGTAAATTTATCTCTTGGATAAGTCCAAAGGTTCATTTTATGCGGTTTTCAATGATGTTTGTTTCTAACCTGTTTCTAACTCATACGAACTGAAAACAGTATAAAATCAAACTTTGCACCTGTCAAGAAAGCATCTGATTGACACGCTTCTGAACAGCAGTTGCATCATATCCTGCTTTCTTCAATCTGTTCACCCTATCC
>CAVFUV010000252.1:0-3108 GCA_963625735.1 bacterium | reverse complement strand
ATTCAGATATTCGGAAATGGAGGTCTCCACAAACTCGACCTTTTCATCCTGCAGAAACTCGCTGTACGATTTTTTGGAATTTAAGATTTTCATCAGTTCGTCTGTTGACTTTTTCATTGTGACTCCTTCTTAAAAAAAGTCTGTTATTATTTTCACGTGTGTGGTAATATATTGCAAAAGAGGTGAATGACATGTACGATATCATAAAAGAGATTAACGACACCACCTGTCTTGCCGAATGTGACGGGTGTATATTTACACTTAAGAAAATTCATCTCGATGATATGAAGCTTTATAAGGCTCTCGAGGGAATTGACAACCCGCATATTGTGAAGATAAAGGGCTTTACAAACGTCGGAAATGACCTTTATGTCGTCATGCAGTATGTGCAGGGCGTGACGCTTGACAGATACATAGAGCAAAACGACTGTCTTACGGATGACAGGGCTAAAAATATCGCGTGTCAGCTTTGCGACGGAGTTGCCGCCCTGTGCGAACGGCGTATAGTTCACCGTGACATAAATCCCAATAATATTATTATAACCGATGATTTTGTCGCTGTCATTATCGATTTCGGAATAAGCCGTTTTGAAAAGCCGAATCAGAATGCGGACACACAGATTCTGGGCACACCGGGCTACGCTTCGCCCGAGCAGTTCGGTTTTGAACAGACCGACGAAAAGAGTGATATTTACTCTTTGGGCGTTACGATAAACTTTATGAAAACGGGATTTCTGCCGAATGAGAAAATGTGTGCCGGCACGCTTGAGCCGATTGTCAGAAAATGCATTCAGATTGACAGGGATAAGCGTTATCAATCCGTTTCGGAGCTTAAAAACGCTTTGACGGGAACGCCCATAAACGGATTTATCAGGATATTAAGGCAGATTCCGGGGTTTCGGGGCGGCAAATGGTATTTTCAGATGCCGGCAACGTTGTATTACGTCACCGTAATCGCGTTGCAGTTCAGTGAGCTTTTCGACTGCGTAAAACTCGGGCAGCCGATCTTATATACACTGCTGTCGTTTTTAACGTATCCGCTTATGTTGATTGCGCCGATTTTTGCGTTGTTTAACGGCGGAGGCTGGCTTGACAGATTCCCGTACACAAAATACGCTTCAAAGCCCAAAAGAATTGCGACGGGGATCGTGGCGGCTTTTGTGATGCTGTGCGTGGCGGCGGAAATGGTGACGGTTATGAGTAAGATAAAAAGGTAAAACAATTAGCAATTAGCAATGTGCAATTAGCAATGTTTTTTAATGCAGAATGCAGAATGTCGGAAGACACTGAAGTGTCTTGAATTTTATAAGCTTCGCCTCCCGCAAAGCTTCCCCGATTTTCCGACCACTAATCAGTCGCCGGTAATTTTGCCTGATTTTGTTAACAATGCCGAAATTGTGCGGGGGGGGGGACACAACCGTTGTTTATTTTGTATCCGACCCGTGTATATTATAATACTTTAATTTAATGTTTTTGGTGTGCTGACAGCACACCATTTTTTTATTGCCGTTGTATATAATGGCTTTACCAAATACAGAGGAGGTCAATTTTTTATGGCAGACGAATTTAACAATCAGACACAGAACAACGACGCGCAGGTACAGAACGCCGTCAACGCCGCTCTCGATCAGCAGAAGAAGCAGAAAAAGAAAAAGAAGCTGATTATCCTCGGCGTTATAGTTGCGGTTATTGTCGTTATCGCGGTTGCGGCAGGCAGCGGTTCATCCGACAAAGAGACAACAAATCCCGTTGAGACAATCGCGGGCAGCGGGGAGACAGCCGCAGACAGCGGTGATGCGGAAGCAACCACAACCGCCGGCACACAGAAGATAGAAGCCGGAAATTCGGTAACAATAGAAAATAAGATTAAAATTTCCTACACCGAGTGCAATACCGACTACAAGGATTACGATCAGTATTCAGCACCCGCAGACGGCAAAAAATACATTGCGGCAACATTCAAAATCGAAAACGTTTCCGACGGAGATATTTATATCGATAATCTCGAATGCTATGCCGACGGTTCAAAATGTAATGAACAATCATTCTGGGACAAGGACATAGACAGCCCGTTTTTTAACACTCTGTCAGCCGGCAGAAACACAGACGGCACAGTATTCTTTGAAGTTCCCGCAGATGCAACGGAAATTGAGCTTGAGTATACAGCCGATTTCTGGTCAGATGAAAAGATCATCTTCGTTGTAAAATAATTACAAAATACTTAACGCAAAACACCCTTACGAAGCTTTTCCGCAAGGGTGATTTTTTTGTTATGATTTTTGACAGGTCAGGCGTTTGCGTCAGCTTATAATCCAAGTCCGCAGGACTTCCGAAATTGTTAATTATTAATTGTTAATTTTTTATCCTACCTGTCCCGTAGGTTGTCCACAAAAAAACAGCACGATTAAGTTTACAGACCAATAAAATTGCTAATTGCACATTGCTAATTGCTAATTGTTCTTCCGACTTGTCCCGTAGGTTGTCCACTTGTCCACGAGGTTGTCCACAGGTTGTCCGGCTCACAACCGGCTTAACAGAGCGGTTTTCGGCGTTTTTTGGGACAAGTGGACAACTTTTTCCTTACTCGAGCTAATCAGAGTTATTATAGTATATATGTGGTATATATAGCATATATATAGAAAAACAGAGGTTGTCCCGGAGGTTGTCCCGTTTGTCCCATGTATTATCCCGTTTTTCGCGAAAAATATTCTATTTGACTCAAAAGTTGTCCCGTTTGTCCCATGGTTGTCCCATAGGTTGTCCCGTCACAACCGGCTTAACAAAGCGGTTCTCGATGATTTGGGACAAAAGGGACAACTTTTTCCTTACTCGAGTTGATTTAATATATATGTATATATATGGTATATATAGAAAAAACAGAGGTTGTCCCGGAGGTTGTCCCAAAGAGGGTGCCCGAGCCACAGGCGATCGGCTCTCCCGCAAAAAAAGGTTGGCATCACCAAAAATACCAACCTCTTGCGAAGCTCATTGCTCACAGCCGACAGCAAAGCCCTGCAACGCCTAAAAGCCCACCTCTTGCGAAGCGACTCCACACTCCACTGAACCTGTCAAGTTTTTTGGACAAATAAAGTTCGTAAAAAACTAACA
>CAVFUV010000251.1:0-3138 GCA_963625735.1 bacterium | reverse complement strand
GGGCTAAGGAAGACACTGCGTGTCTTGGATTTAAATAGCTCCGCGGGCTTGAAAGCTGATTTTTCAGATGATACCGCCTTTTGCGAAGCTTAACTCCACACTCCACTCTCCACTCTCCACAATCCACTCTTCACCCGGCTCAGCACATAAGCTACCCGAAATCGGAACACTGTGCTCAGTATACACAGATTATACTACATCCCGCCCGTTAAATCAAGCTTATAAACTATACGCCGCCGACTGCATATAGGGGGGGAGCAATCGGCGGCTGTCGGGAGTAGATATGGAAATCAGAATCTGTTTGTTATAAGCTTTTCGCCTGTCTGTTTTTCGAATGACACGATAACAAACTCACTGTACTGTGTCGACACCGCATAAACCGTGTTATCGACATATACGCCGCGGCTGAAATAATAATCATCGGACTTTTCTTCATAGCGGTTCTTTTCGACTATCCTGCCGTTTTCGACCGCAATTCTCAGAATACCGGTATAGGTATCCGAAGAGCCGTAAACGCTGTCCGTGCCTGTGGTTTCGTATTCGTATCTGTCATACGGCACCATAAAGGTCATGTCGTCACTGTCGGACACAAACGCCTTGTAGTCGGTGTCAAAATACGCGTCGTCTATTATCAGAGTGTCAATCTCTTTGGGATTTTCGGGGTCGGACACGTCAAACAGCGAGAGCTTTGCGGAGTTATTCACCCCGTTATCGTCGCCGCCCGTGCCTACACCGAGCAGAAGATTTTCACCGACGGGATGAAGATATGATGAAAATCCGGGAATTTTAAGCTCACCTTTTATTTCGGGATTTTCGGGGTCGGACAAATCAATCACAAACAGCGGATCGGTCTGATAGAATGTCACGACATAACCGGTGTCGCCCGAAAAGCGGACGGCTCTTATCTGCTCGCTGGGAGCTATGTTTCGAAGCATGCTCTTAAGTTGCAGATTTTTGTCCATAACATAGACTCTGTTATCGCTGTCGGCAGTCGCCGCGACACGGACATAGCCGTTATATTCATCGATTGAGAATGTGTTGAGCATACTTCCGACAACAGAGCATGAAGCTTTGTATACGGGCTTGTCGGCTGTAATGTCAAACGCCGCAATATCCGTCTCGGCATGATAGGCGGTTATTGAATCATCATTTGCGGAATTGTCCTCAACATAACGTTCCGTGGCGACATACAGAGTTTCATCCGTGCAGTAAACCGTGTCGCCGCCGCCGAGTACGGAAATGCTCTCACTCTTTGACACCGCAGAGTCCGTTATATTGATTTTCGACACGACAAGAAAGTTTTCGGGCGTATCGGTATTCGCGATAAAAATATCATCGCAGGAAATTTTTTCATCGGCTATCTCTTCACCGTTTTCGGATGTGCCGACTTTGGGGATAATATCCTCATTTATACTGTCCGTCTCGGTCGAGCGCAAGGTAACAAGAACAATTGTATTGTCTATGGCTCTTGTGGAAACAAGAGTGCCGTCCTGCATAAATACGTTCTTTTCGGCGGGGGATGCGGGGTCGGAAATGTCATAGACCGCTATTCCCGTGCGGTATGCGCTGTCAGTATAACACTCAAATTCGGCTGTAAGAGTATTGCCGTTAATATAGATACCGGACACATATGATGTCTGACAGGCATAGCATGAATAATATGTTTCGCCCCCGTCATCAACATAAGTATGCATATCGTTATCATCGGCGTTTTCGCTGTCGGTGTTGTAGTTTTTAAGCGGCGAGACAGTCGAACACTTTTCGAGTGTGCCGTTTTCGCCGATACGCAGAATATACACCCTGTCGTCATGCACGGCATACATGAATTTGCCGTCGGTCTTTACAATGTCCGCTTCGTCTATTCCGTCAACACGTGTGTTTGTTTGCGAGTAGGTTGAAGATGCGGCGGAAGTGTCCGCAGTCTCGGCAGAGGCCTCATCCATACCGCCGTTATAAAGGGCTATTTCGTTTTCTGCGCCGTCGGAATTTTTTGCCTTAAAAACACTGCCGATTGAATTGACGCCGTTTTCAAAAGTCTGTTTTTTGCGGTAATCCTTCATAATCGAAAGAAGATTATTGTAATTTTTTGCGGCGACGGGTTTGCCCTCAACCACAGTTATACCGGGTGCGTACACTCCCGCGTCAAGCATGAACACACCGCAAACGGCGACACAGGCGGCAACGGCACACGCAACAAACTTTTTTATCACGCCTCTTTTTGAACGCTTCTGTTTTTTGCCGCCGACAAGCTTTTCTATATTTTCCGCCGAAAGATTTTCGGGTACGGATACATGGGGAAGGGAATTTCTTACGCCTTCGATTTCTTCTTTTAATTCATCTTTATTATTCATCTGTCTTTTCCTCCGCGGAAAGCCGTGTTCTTAACTGTGTCAGCGCACGTGACAGCCGTGAACGAACCGTGCCGGGCTTTGATGATGTCATTTCGGCAATCTCTTTGCTTGTAAAGCCTGCGACAACCGAGAGAAGAACTATTTTTCTGTCCTCCTCTTTTAATTCGTCAAGAATACAGTTAAGCTCGGTTTTTTGTTGAATGTCGGTATTCGGAGCGGGAATATTTTCGTTTATTTCCTCCCCGGACATATTGTTCAGAGAAACGAGAGAGGTTTTGCATACGTTCGACAGAATTTTGAAAAACCACGACCTGAACGCGGACGGTTTTTTGAGATTTTTAATGTTTGTCCACGCTTTTACACAGGCATCCTGCACGGCATCCTCGGCATCGTGCGGATTTTTCAGATACCACAGCGCAAAGCGGTACGCGTCGGCCGCTATTTCACCGTATACCGAACCGAAGGCGTGCGCATCGCCCCGGGCAGAGAGCCTTACCTGTTTTTCAAAAGTCCTGTCATCCATAAATACAACTCCTGTTTTTCGTTCATCTATTAGACGGGAGAAAAGGGTGAAGTGTTGCGTAAAGCACACATATTTTTTTCAAATAACAGACAGAACACGGTGCTTTACGCAGAGTGGAGTTTGGAGTGTGGAGTGTGGAGTAAAATACACACTTTACCGCATATCAAATACCGTGCCCTAAATTGGTTAATGTTATATTTCAAGGGGCGACCTTTTGCGAAGCCAACTCCACACTCCACTCTCCACACTTTTTCCGCACTCCAC
>CAVFUV010000250.1:0-3182 GCA_963625735.1 bacterium | reverse complement strand
TGTGCATCGATTATATCCTTGCACATTATGTATCCTTCATCGGGGTCGATTACCTGCCATTTAATCGGTTCAAATTTAAAGTAATACACTTTGTCTGATTCATATCCGTAATCATCCTGCTCGGAATTATCTGCCGAGGATGTCATATATGTTATCCTTGGACGATATTGCGAGAATTTTACAGCACGGTATTTTGCGTTATTGTACTCAATATCCGCATACCACATAAAATCTGATGCTGCCATTTTGCCGTCAACATCAGAACCGGAGCCTGTGTAATACTTGTATGATACCCACTGTTTATCCGCCTTTTCAAGTTCCGCAATAAGCTCGGTTTCGGTTTCGGCCACCTGCGACTGTGGATAAGAGCCGAATTCTATAATTGTGCCGTATGCATAGTCCGCCGTCCACTGTGCCGTAATTGTCATATCCTCGGCAGGCATAGTTGCGGGAACGGTTATATCCCACCCTGTGAAGGTATGACCCGTGCGTGTCGGCGTGGGTGCCGTGATTGGAGTGCCGTACTGTGCAGTTATCTTTTCGTATTTGCCGTTGCCAAAATCAAATGTAATTGTAGGCTCGTTGATTTTCCACTGTGCCGTGTAGGTAGTGTCTTCTTCTATATAGCGTGAAACTTTTTTATCCCATCCGAGGAATGTGTATCCCTCTTTTTCGGGTGTGGGAACAGCTATTTCCGTGTAATAGTCATCGGTATAGACTATATCATCTTCACCGTTATCAAGAACAAATCTTACGGTATACTGATTTTTCTCCCACACAGCCCAGAATTCTTGAGACTTTGACGGCATTGTTGCGGGCACTTCATTGTTCCACCCCTTAAATGTATACCCCTTTTTGGTGGGGACGGGTGCTTCGACAGCAGAACCGTAATCACCCGTAATTTCTATGCACCATACACCGTTTTGCGGGTAAAAATACAGAGTAGGTGTCTTAGGTACCCACTGTGCGGTAAAAACAGTCTCGCCTTCGGGCATTTTTTCGGGGAAAGCGCTGTCCCATCCGTCGAAGTAATATCCTTCTTTTCTGGGAACAGAATAGTCAATCGATGTACCGACGGGAGCAACAATTGTTTCGTCGTCTTCGCCGTTATTGTATTTGAGTATAATTGTCCCGAGCTGTGTCCAATTGGCAATATATATAAAATGACTGTCTGTTGAGTTTTCACTTAATGACCAGCCGCCGAGATAAGCACCGCTCATTACCGCTTCATCCACATCCGGAAGTTCAAATGAAGCTAATTCATATGACATTAATTTTGTTGTCGGAGCAAAGCCTTGTGCCCACGCACCGCCGTCAAGCTTATATTCAATTGTAATCTCATACGCTTTTTCGGGATTAAACTTAAACGCCGGAACAACGCCCATATCCGTATATGTAATATATTCTTCCGTCAGACAGCCGTCACTGCCCGAGCAGAGAACATACTTATAATTGCAGGGCGTGCATAGCCACCAATATGAATTCCCTACAATTCCGTCGTCTTCATCGTCTACAACATACAGCCCCTGGCATTTGGCATACTGTGTGCCTTTCAGCTGTCTTGCCGAATCCGGTTCATAAGGTTCGGAATTAAAGCCATAATCGGGATTTATGCAATCCTCAACAGTCGGCAGAAAAATTTTATCACCGTCATAGCTGTCAGTGTAAGAATATCCGTATTTATCCGACACATAAGTTGTGCCTATCTGTGATTTTTCGGTTTCACTGAATGCCGCATTGTAAAAATCTTCATTAAGCCATTTTCTGAGGGAGCTTGATTCTCTTGTTGACGCAGGGATATCACATGCTTCGTTATTGTAGTAGTAATAACAATCTTCATCATCGTCATAGACAGAACATACAAAATTCTGATACGCCTGAGAGTCGATTATCTGAGTGCAGACAACATAGCCTTCCTCGGGGTCAAGCATTTTCCATGTAAGAGGCTTATATTCGAAATAATAGACAGTATCTATCAGATATCCGTTGTCAATCTGTTGTGAGTTTTCAGGCGTTGAAAGACTTTCGGTATAGCACGGACGATACTGCGAAAAGGTAACCGCACGGTATTTTGTGCCGTTATACTCTATATCGGCATATTTCATATAGTCGGACGGTGCCATTTTGCCGTCTGCCCAAGTACCTGTGCCGGTATAATAGTTATATGAAACCCAGGTTTTATCTAAACCGTCAAGAGCGGCTTTGACTGTGTCATCCTCCACAAGATCCTGCGGATAAGAGCCGAAGGTTATAATATCTCCGGTTTTGTACTGTGTGCCGTCGTATGCGAATGATGTCACGGGAATAAGCGTTAACATCATCACAAGACAGAGAATAATCGCTGTGAGTTTTTTCATGGTCTGACCTCGCTTTCTGTTTTGTTTTTTTTTGGAAGTGAGGATATCTCCTCTTTTAGTTCATTAATTATCTTCGCTGTGGGGCTGCGGCGGTGAGCCGGTTTTGCCGCAGCCCGGTTGATTTAATTCAGATTTGTTTAAGCTGATTAGTATGCCCAGCCGAGAAGGTCGAACATCTTGGACATTAGCTTGTTCATATACTCAAGCAGCCACTTGAGCCAATAGAACATTCTGACACCGCCGGAAGAAGTGTCGTCGGGGATTTCTTCCCACTGTGCGGTGTACTCCTTAACTGTTACAGTGTCGGTTGTAAGTTCCCAGCCTTTGAATGTGTAACCGTCTTTTACTATTTTGTCCGCTGTCGGAAGTGCCGGCGGTGTTTCATCAGACAAATATCCGTCGGGGGCTGTGTAATTGGCAACCCAGTTACCACCCTCAAGTTTGTATGATACGGAGATTTCATATGGGATTTGAAGGTACAAAGCCGGACGAACTCCGCCGTCAGTGAGACCGGTATCGTAGTAGCTGCCGACACGACCGTTGTAGTTAACACGGCAGCTACCACCCGAGTACAAGCCGCCAGAACGCAGCCGCCACCAAGAGTTGCCGTTGCCGGAATATACGTATAAGCCCTGACATTTCGCGTATGATGAGCCTTGAGCGGTTCGTGTGTCGGAGCTACCTGTGCCGCTTACGAAGCCGTAGGCGGTGTTCTGAACTTCTGTATAAGAAAGCAAGAAAACCTTGTCAAGTGTATCTGCACTGTCGTTTTTTGAGTATGATGTTGAATATGCGGGGGTGGAAAGTGTCGTTTCTTTTATGTTG
>CAVFUV010000249.1:0-3184 GCA_963625735.1 bacterium | reverse complement strand
GTTATAGAGAGTGTCAAGCACATTAAATGTTTCTTCAAGATTTCTTCTCGCGCTCAGCCAGCCTCCGCCGTCAGTAATCCAGACAAACCTGAAATTCGGAACAGCTCTTGCTTCCTCTGCAATCATTTTATAGCTTCTTGCGGTTTCATTCAGCTTTGAGCCGCCGCTTGTGTAAAAATTGGTTTCTATTACAAATACGGCGTCCGATGTTTTTACGACAAAATCCCATCTTTTTGCGGATGTTCCTTCGGCTGAAATCGGCGACAGGTCAATACCCCATTTGCGTTCAATCTCAGCTGAATACATTTCTTTGTAATACTCGACATTGCACTTTTTTAAGAAGCCTTCAACCAGATTTTCCATCTGATGACCGCCGCGGTTTTTACGCCCGTTTGAGCCAAGACCGACCTCAACACCGGTCACATAATCATAAAGACTGCCGATAATGTGGTTTTCGAGCATTTCAAACAGTCCCGTTTTACGCATGAAATATTTATACTGTTCAACACTCTGCGTGGGGCCGTTAAAGTCATATCGTATCGCCCCGTTTTCGTCTTGGCAAAAAATCTCGTTTTCACGAACGGCAAGCAAAATCGGAATCGCTTTAAGGCATTCCGGATACCTGTTTATTATCTGTTCAAAATCGGTTTCAATGCTCTTAGAACCGACCAAAGAATTAAGAATATTTATCTCAATTTTCAGCTTTTCCGCATTTTCATAGACTTTGGAAAAATCCGTATAGTAATCGTAACCGTTAATCGACTGTCTGAAGGTGCTTAACCATTCATTAAAGTTTCGTTTCTGCATGTGTGTTTTAACCTCTCTTTTGATATATCAAGGTATTCAGGGCAATTATCGATGCCGATATAAAATCTGCCGAGCTCTTTGCATGCGACACCGGTAGTTGACGAGCCGCAAAACGGGTCCAGCACCACAGCATCCTCGACAGTGGAGGCAAGAACAATTCGCTCCAACAGATACAGCGGTTTCTGCGTCGGATGCTTTCCGTATTTCTTTTCCTGTGGTGAAGTCAATGCACCCGTCCAGACATCCTTCATCTGCTTGCCGCCGTTTAATTGCTTCATCAAATCATAGTTAAACAGATGATGCGAGGATTTTTCCGCTTTTCTTGCCCAGAGAATTGTTTCGGTGCTGTGTGTAAAGCACCTGCAGGCAAGATTAGGCGGAGGATTTGTCTTTTGCCAAGTAATGTTATTGAGTATCTTAAAGCCCTCTTGTTCGAGAGCCATTCCGACCGAATATATATTGTGAAGAGTGCCGCTTATCCAGATTGTTCCGTCGGGCTTTAACACCTTTTTGCAGAGCCTGATCCATTTTCGGTTAAACTCGTGTTTTTCTTCAAGTGTGCCTATTTTGTCCCAGTCACCTTTGTTTACGGATACCGCCTTGCCGCCGCTGCACGAAAAGCCGTCATTTGAAAGAAAATAAGGCGGATCGGCAAAAATCATATCTATACTCTCGGGCACTGTTCGCTCCAACGCGTCAAAGGTATCCTCTAAAAAAAGTGCGGATGATTCATCTTTGTAAAAGGGCCTGCTGCCTCTGATATATATTCCCATATCAGTAATTTGTGACAAGCACTTCCCTGCCTGTCCGCTTTGCGGCGTTTCTGTTTATCATGCGTTTTACGTCAAGTGAGCGAATGTTATATCCTTCGTATAAAGAATGAACGGTCGGCACATCGTTATTCGACAGCATAAGTTTTGCCCCTTTTTTATCAAGCTTTCCGAACAGCTCGGCAAGTCTTTTGTGCTCATCAAAAGAAAAGCCTTCTTTTGTGTAATCCGTAAAATCGGCGGTTTCGCTTTCGGGAAGATATGGGCTGTCAAAATACACAAAATCCCCCTCTTCCACGCCCTCACATGCCTTTTCAAAATCCATGCATTCAACAGTGACATTGTTTTCGTTAAGATATTCGGATATAGCTATTATATTTTCGGAATCGGCAGATTTTCCGCCGACACGGTTATTATACGGAACATTGAAAAGTCCTTTTCCGTTAACCCGGTATAAGCCGTTAAAGCAATGCTTGTTAATCCATATCATTGTGGCGGCACACTCCGCATCAAGCTCGTTGTTCAGAATCTTCTGATTATACTTTGTACGGATTTCGTAATAAAAATCCTTGTCACAGTCGTGTCGGTCAAGCGTTTCCAGAATTACGAGCACATCTGCATGGTTGTTTTTTATCTGCCGATAAAGGTTAACCAGCTGTTCGTTGATATCATTCAGCACAGCCATATTAGGTGAAACGGCAAGAAAAACCGCACCGCCGCCGACAAACGGCTCATAATAGTTATTGTACTCTTTCGGCATATTGCCGACAATGCATTCGAGTAATTGAGTTTTTCCGCCTGCCCATTTAAGTACAGGTGTCATATTTCGCTTAACCATTGAAGCCCCTTTCATAATTCGAACAATATTTCAGGTTCCGTCTTTTAACAGTTGACAAAACAGCCGCCGGAATGTAATATAACTTCTGAGAATATTTTATGTGAAGTTTTATTCTTTGTCAAGGTCAATGTCATTATCGCAGTCTGCCGCAAATTGAAATTTTTGAAAATAGTACTTGATTTTTGCGGCGGGGTATGGTATCATACTTAGGCGTTCGCGTGGGTGGGGCACTCCCCTCACCGCGGTTAGTACGCAAAATACTAAAGCGGATGGTCCTCTGACCGGGTTTGCGGTGCATGAACATCTGAAAAATAATTCGGAGGTCTAAAAATGGACGCATTAAAACTCATGTCAGACGCATGTCTCAAGTCAGAAATCCCCGTCATCGAAATCGGTGACACAGTCAACGTACAGGTAAAGATCCGTGAAGGCGAAAAAGAAAGACTTCAGGCTTTTGAGGGTACTGTTATTGCTCGTAAGGGTTCGGGCATCAGCGAAACATTCACCGTTCGCCGTCTTTCCTACGGTGTCGGCGTAGAAAGAGTATTCCCCATTCACTCCCCCAACGTTGATTCCGTAAAGATCGTACGTAAGGGTCGTGTACGCAGAGCAAAGCTCTATTATCTTCGCGGCAGAGTCGGCAAGGCTTCAAAGGTCAAAGAGGCTCTCAAGTAATTTTTCAAAAAGCGAATTTCGGGAAGAGGCAAAAAAGTCTCTTCCCTATTTTTTCTTTTAAACTTGTTTTTTGGTTCTGTGTATACTATAATGT
>CAVFUV010000248.1:0-3189 GCA_963625735.1 bacterium | reverse complement strand
ATGCATATAAAGACAGTATTATTAAAGACAATACTAAAGACAGTATATATATATCACGATTGGCGAACAAATATAAAATCACAATCAGTGAAGCCTTATAATCCAAGACACGCAGTGTCTTCCTTAGACACCGATCATCGACCACCGGATACCGGCCACTTTTCGTCACTGTTTCTTTCCCCTTGCTAACTTCTTACGGTCCGTTTATATGGACGGTAAGCCGTAAAAAATACTTGACAAACAAACATTTGTTCGGTATAATAGAACAAGAAAAACGGGAGGCGAAAATATGAATCAGAAGTTCTATATCTGCATAGATCTTAAGTCATTTTACGCCTCGGCGGAGTGTGTCGAGCGGGGGCTTGATCCGCTTGATACCAATCTTACGGTGGCGGATGAGAGTCGAACCGACAAAACAATCTGCCTTGCCGTCTCGCCGTCCCTTAAAGCGTGCGGAATCCCGGGGCGTCCGCGTCTGTTTGAGCTAAAACAAAAGGTTAATGAAGTAAACGCTTTGCGAATGCGTTCCGCTCCTCGCCGTACCTTTTCGGGCGAGTCATATTCCGCAAAGGAGCTTAAAGCCCATCCCGAATATAAGCTGTCGTATATAGTCGCCCCTCCCAGAATGTCGCTCTACATGAACAAAAGTGCCGAGATTTACGAAATCTATCTTAAATATATTTCACCCGATGATATACATATCTATTCCGTTGATGAGGTTTTTATTGATATAACCGGCTATCTTGATACTTATAAACTGACCCCCGCAGCCCTTGCCGAAAAGCTAATCGAGTCCGTATACACACAGACCGGAATAACCGCGACCGCCGGTATAGGCACAAATCTCTATCTTGCAAAAATCGCCATGGATATTGTGGCAAAGCACGCCGAACCCAACAAAAACGGGGCGAGAATTGCCGAGCTTAACGAGAGAACATATCGTGAACAGCTGTGGGCTCACCGACCGCTTACCGATTTCTGGCGGGTAGGGAAGGGGTACGCCAAAAAGCTTGAGGCACGGGGTATTTTCACAATGGGCGATGTCGCAAGATGCTCTCTTGCAAACGAAGAAATGCTCTATCGACTGTTCGGTGTAAATGCCGAGCTTCTGATTGACCATGCGTGGGGTGTTGAACCCTGCACAATGGCGGATATCAAAGCGTATTGCCCCGAAAAACACGGCATAAGCACTTCTCAGGTGCTAAGTGAACCCTATACAAAAGAGGACGGACTGCTCATAGTAAAAGAAATGGCTGAAAATGTCGCACTCGATTTGCATTCAAAGGGATTTTGCACCGATCATCTGACACTTACAATCGGCTACGATGCCGAAAATCTGCGTAATGAAAAGCTTAAAAATTCTTATTCCGGACAGATTTCTCTTGACCACTACGGCAGGGCAGTGCCGGAGCACGCACACGGAAGTATTACGCTTGACAAAAAGACTTCTTCTATTACCATGATAACGCTTGCGCTGTGCCGAATTTACCACGAAAAAGTTGACGACAGGCTTTTAATACGACGGGTAAATATTACCGCCGATGATATATGCACCGAGGAAGAAGCAAAAGAGGAAATACACTATCAACAGCTTGATTTGTTTTCGTTGAACAAGACCACTCCTCAGCAGCTTGAAGCAAAGAAAAAGAGCGAAGAAAAAGAGAAAAAACTGTCGGATGCCGTGCTTTCCGTAAAGGGTAAATTCGGCAAAAATGCCGTGATAAGAGGTCACAGCCTCCTCGATAAAGCCACCGCACGAGACAGAAACGCACAGATAGGCGGTCACAAGAGCGGGGAAGTTCCCTCAGCAAAAAAGGACAGTTCCGATGTATGAAGATATTATTTCAATAGAAGAGCACGAGCCGAAAAACAGAGTGCGAATGCCTCGCAAAAAACGCTCCGCACAGTTTGCTCCCTTTGCGGCATTAACCGGATTTGAAGACAGAATGAGTGAAAAGTCACGCCTGACAGATAAAAAGCGTGAGCTGTGTGAAATTGAAATCGACAGCATTAACGACACGCTGAATAATATAAAATTAAAACTCTCCGGCGGTGAAAAGGTGTCCGTTAAAATAACATATTTCGTAAAGGACACAAAAAAGCCCGGCGGTGCATACATAAGCACAACCGGGGCTGTTAAACGTATTGATGATATTTTTTACACACTCTATTTCCACGATATTCCGCCAATCTCAATTGCCGACCTCGCATTTATTGAAATTCAGCAAAACTAAGAGTGAGCAAGGAGCAAGGAGCAGTGAAGCTTCGCAAAAGCAGAATAAACTCCACACTCCACACTTCACACTCCACACTCATCCTTTAGGCGGAATATCTCCGACGCCGGACAGGATGATTCTCGGACGGTAGGGGAAGCTGTTAACATCTTCTCTTGATGTTACACCGGACAGCACAAGCACCGTGTCAATGCCGGTTTCAATTCCGGCGACCATATCCGTATCCATTCTGTCGCCTATCATTGCGGCTTCCGCAGAGTGCACGCCTAAAATTCGAAGTCCGGTACGCATCATAAGGGGATTGGGCTTGCCTATAAAATAAGCCGTTTTGCCCGACGCCATTTCAATCGGAGCAATCATGGCACGGCAGGCGGGAATTATACCGTCTTCTGTGGGGCATGTAAGGTCGCTGTTTGTGCCTATGAGCCTTGCACCCTTATTTACAAGGTGGACAGCTTTGAGAATGTTTTCGTATGTGTAGGTGTTGCCTTCACCTATGATTACATAATCAGGGTCAACATCGTTCATTACAATTCCGGCATCGTGAAGTGCCATTACAAGGCCCGAACCGCCTACAACATAGGCACTGCATCCGGGTGACTGACTGCTGACAAATTTTGCCGTAGCCAGAGCACTTGTGTAAAAATGGCTCGCGTCAACATCAAGTCCCATTCTTTTAAGCTTCTGCTGAAGCTCCTCAGGGGAGCGGTCGGATGAATTTGTGAGGAACAGAAAGTGCTTGTTCTCTCTGTAAAGCCAGTCGACAAATTCTTTTACCCCGGGCAAAAGACGGTTGCCGTGATATATGACACCGTCCATATCGCATAAATAACCTTTTTTGTTACGAAGTTCTTCCATTAACTTTTATCTCTTTCTTTGTTTTGTCGGATATATTGTATCAAAAAGAAGAGAATAAGTAAACAGAAAATTTACTCTCCGAAAATTTATTTCTAAC
>CAVFUV010000247.1:0-3216 GCA_963625735.1 bacterium | reverse complement strand
TGTCCGATAACAGGAAAGGATGAAGCAAAATGAAATGCATGAAATGCGGCAGTGAAAGTTATGAAAGCACCACCACAGAAGCGATTGAAACCGAAGTCGGACTTCTTGTTATCAGAAATATTCCGTGCTTTAAGTGTACAGAGTGTGATGAGATTTTTTATACCGGCGATGTGGTACAGAAGATCGAAAGAATCACCGAAAGCGTAAAGCAGCTCATGCAGGAAATTACGATTATCGATTTCAATAAAGCAGCTTGACACATAAAAAATCGCACATAAAAACGCAGGCGAGAGGCTGTCCCGTCTGCGAATTTTTTTATTTTAGCTTATTTTGCGACAATGTTAACAAGTCTGCCCTTAACATAGAGCTCTTTGATAATATTCTTGCCGTCAATGGCGTTTTTGACATCGGCATCAGCCTTTGCGAGGGCGATTGCGTCCGCTTCGGTTACATCTGTCGGCACCATAATGCGGGCCTTGATTTTGCCGTTAATCTGTACGGCGATTTCAACCTCGCTGTCGACGCACTTTGCTTCATCATATGAGGGCCACTCGCTTATCGCAAGCATACCGTCACCGAATACGACTTCGTTTATCTCTTCTGTCACGTGAGGAGCAAAGGGATTGAGAAGCTGAATGAATATCTTAAGCTCGGTGCGTGTGATTTCACCGGCATCGTAAATCTCGTTAAGGAGTGTCATGAGAGCGGCGATAGCGGTGTTGTATTTAAGTGTTTCGATATCGTCGGACACCTTCTTGATTGTCTTGTGGAAGGAGCATTCGAGTTTAGACGAAGTAAAGCCCTCTTTATCGGTCAGAATTGTCTGAAGGTTCCATACACGGTCAACAAATCTCTTGCAGCCCTTAACGCTCGATTCACTCCAGGGAGCGGCCTTTTCATAGTCGCCCATAAACAGGACGTAGGTACGAAGAACATCCGCGCCGAACTCGTCAACAACATCGTTGGGGTCAACGACATTGCCCTTTGATTTTGACATCTTGTCGCCGTCCGGTCCGAGAATAAGCCCCTGTGCGGTCCGCTTTGCATAGGGCTCTGCGAAAGGAACTTCACCTATATCATAGAGGAAGCGGTGCCAGAAACGGGAATATATAAGATGGCGTGTTACGTGCTCCATGCCGCCGTTGTACCAGTCGACGGGACCCCAGTATTTAAGCTTGTCCTTATCGGCAAAAGCCTCGGTATTATGCGGGTCTATATAACGAAGGAAATACCATGAAGAGCCTGCCCACTGAGGCATAGTATCTGTCTCACGTCTTGCCTTGCCGCCGCACTTGGGACAGGTGCAGTTAACAAATGACTCGATTTTAGCGAGAGGGCTTTCACCGTCCGAACCGGGTGCGAAGTTTTCGACTTTGGGGAGCTTAAGAGGCAGCTCGTCATAAGGCACGCCGACCATACCGCACTTGTCACAATAGACTATCGGAATAGGTTCGCCCCAATAACGCTGACGGTTGAATGCCCAGTCCTTCATCTTGTACTGAACACCCTTTTCGCCTATTCCCTTTTCACCGAGATAGGCTACCATCTTTTCGATGGAGTCCTTCTTTTTCATC
This sequence comes from bacterium, assembly GCA_963625735.1. Taxonomy (GTDB): domain Bacteria; phylum Bacillota; class Clostridia; order Oscillospirales; family Acutalibacteraceae; genus RUG806. Next base: position 1,642 of record CAVFUV010000247.1, on the reverse strand, counting down.
ATGCCGTTAAGGAATCCGGAATTGACCATTTCGCCATCGCCGGTGTATGCTTCTTTAGAAATGTCGCCGCCCTTTATGACTTCTATAATGTCAACGCCGAATTTTTTGGCGAAGTCATAGTCACGCTGATCGTGAGCGGGAACAGCCATAATGGCACCGGTGCCGTAGCCCATCATAACGTAGTCTGAAATGAATATCGGAATTTCTTTGCCGTTAACGGGGTTAATAGCGCTGAAGCCCTCAAGACGAACGCCTGTTTTGTCTTTTACAAGCTGGGTTCTCTCGAACTCCGTTTTCTTGGCGCATTCGTTTCTGTAACTGACAACGCTGTCGAAGTTTGTGATTTTGTCTTTATATTTATCGAGAAGCGGATGCTCGGGTGCCATAACCATAAAGGTTACGCCGAAAAGAGTATCGGGACGGGTCGTGTAAACTCTGAGTGTTTCGTCGGTATCCCTGACTGTAAAATTAACAAACGCGCCGGTTGACTTGCCTATCCAGTTTTCCTGCTGAAGCTTGATATTGGGGAGGAAGTCGACATGATTAAGGCCTTCAAGAAGCTTGTCGGCATAGGCTGTTATACGAAGATACCATACATCCTTTGACTTCTGAATAATGTCAGAGTGGCATATATCGCACTTGCCGCCCTGTGAGTCTTCGTTTGACAGAACAACCTTGCATGAGGGGCAGTAGTTAACAAGAGTCTTATCACGGAAAGCAAGACCGTTTTCGAACATTTTGAGAAAAATCCACTGTGTCCATTTGTAGTAGTCTTCCTGTGTCGTGTCTATAACACGGGTCCAGTCGAAGGAAAAGCCGACACGCTTAAGCTGATTTGTGAATTTCGCTATATTTGTATCGGTAACCTTCCTGGGATGAATGCCGGTTTTGATTGCGTAGTTTTCGGTGGGCAGACCGTAAGCGTCAAAGCCTATCGGAAAAAGAACATTATAGCCCTGCATACGGCGTTTGCGTGAAACAACCTCAAGGCCCGAGTATGCTTTAATATGACCGACATGCATGCCGGCTCCGCTGGGATAAGGGAACTCGACAAGACCGTAGAATTTCTTTTTATCGGAATTGTCCTGTGCGTGGAAAACGCCTGCGTCCTCCCACTTTTTCTGCCATTTGGGTTCAACTGACTTAAAATCGTAGTTCATAAAATCGCCCTTTCAATAAAAAAATAAAACGCCTCCGAGAAAAATTCTCAGGGACGATAAAAATCACCGCGGTACCACCCTGCTTGCGGAATATAATCCGCCCGCTTTATGCCGTTAACGCCGAACATACGCCGTTTCTTATAAGCTTTCGCGTTGGGAAACGGGACTCGGGAGTGAGACTGCACTTAAGCTTTGCCGCCGATTTGCACCGAACATCGGCTCTCTGAAGGCTTTGGGTAAACGCATAATTCCGTCGCTGTCTTTTTGCATGAGTATAACACTAAATTCGGGTAATGTCAAGCTAAACAGAATTTATTAACCGAAACTATAAAGTTTTACACTATGTGCGAAAGGAAAAACACCTCATAAACGCCATTGAATGTGCGAGAGGCAGTTACCTCTCGCACATATTTTTTTTACCCATAAACAAAGGAGGCGATAATCATAACTTGCAAATACATCACCTATGAGGACAGAAAGCG
>CAVFUV010000246.1:0-3241 GCA_963625735.1 bacterium | reverse complement strand
CAGCAAATACTACAACAAACGGATTTGAACTCAGCTCAGATGCCCAAGATGCTGTTATCGAAAACGGTGTTCTTACTTTCACAGGTGACGCAACTATAAATGTTAAGCCTCTTTCAACTCAGGGCGGAACACTTGTTGTGGAAGCCGATGACGGCACAAAATATGAATATGACCTAAATGTTGTCGAACAGCATGAATGCGATGAAGATGATTATGAAGTTATAATTTCCCCGACTGCCGATTATGACGGATTTGCGGTTAAATGCTGCTCCGTTTGTGAGGATGTTATGGATGTAGTTATCCTTACATCAACTGATTGCGAGCATACGTTCGGCGAGTGGACAACGGAAATTGCCGCCACATGTAAGGAATGCGGACTTCGTTCTCAAAGCTGTTCAAAATGTGGGTTTGTAGAGTCAGAAATCCTTGATGCGGATTCAAAAGCACATGTTGTTTCCGACTGGGTAATTGACACCGATTCCACCTGCTCTGCGGTCGGTTCAAAGCACACCTACTGCACAGTATGCGGCGAAACAATCGAAACACAGGAAATTGCGAAGAAAGCCCATACCGTTTCAGACTGGGTAATCGACTTCGATTCCACATGCTCTGAGGTCGGCTCAAAGCACACCTATTGCACGGTATGCGGTGAAACAATCGAAACGCAGGAAATCGCGAAGAAAGCCCATAGCGTTTCCGACTGGATTGTGACAAAAGCACCGTCCTGCACTTCATTCGGTAAGCAGATTAAAAAGTGTACCGTTTGCAACACCGAAATAGAGTCAAAAGCTATTGCGGCGACAGGTCACACCATGACTGCATGGACTGAGACGAAAGCCCCGACCTGCACCGAAAACGGCGTTCGTACACGCACCTGTACGGTATGCAACAAGACCGAGACGGCAAGCATTTCCGCGACAGGTCATATCGATACTGGCAATGACGGTACCTGTGATAACTGCGGTGTAGACCTCGGCACAAAAGAGCCGTCTGCAAACTGCTCATGCAAGTGTCATTCAACAAAGGGTATTCAGAAGTTCTTCTGGAAGATAGCAAACTTCTTTAACAAAATCTTCAAGAAAAAACAGTATTGCTCATGCGGAGCAAAGCACTGGTAAAATACTCGGCATATAAATAAAACGCGCCCCGACGGTCTCAAAAACTGCCGGGGTGCATTTTGCTTTCTTCGGAAATATCGAAATCATGGTTTAATATGTGTAAAATATTAAGAAGGGAAGTCTTAGCTTCATTTTTTATATGTCGCCATTCTATATTTTTTTCTTTATATGAACTATAAAAAAGAATTGTAGAATGTTTACCAAAATACATTGACAAAAGTTTGCCGTTTTGGTAAAATACATCTGTATATTTTGGGGAGATAGTTCCCTAACCATTAGGAGGAATGAGTTTTGACAGATTCAAAAACACTCGCATACATAAATATGTATGCCATACTCGGCACTCTCGAGAATCTCTGTGAGCTCGACGAGAACGCAAGAGCGCTTCTTACCAACAAAAAGCTTATATCAATCGGCTTTGATGTTAAGGGCGGACCTGCCGCTACACTTTTGTTCAAAAACGGCTATTGCCGCATGGAGGACGGATGCCGTGCGGACTGCACAATCAAGCTTCCTTTTTCATCACCCGAAAAGTTTAACGGTCTTATCGACGGCACAGTAACACCCATTCCGTCAAAGGGACTTGTACACATCGGATTCCTGCTTAAATCCTTTGTGCCCCTTACCGACCTTCTTACAAAGTATATGCGTCCCGATCCCGAGGATCTCAAAGACGAGCGTTTCTTTAACATAAGCACATCTCTTATGTTCTATACGATTACCGTTGCGCTGTCTCAGATAGGCAACAACGACGAAATCGGCAAGTTCTCCGCAGAGCACATTGTTGACGGCGACATCAAGATGTCCATCGCAGGCGGCCCCGCTGCTACAATCATGGTTCGCAACCACAGAATGATTACAGTTAAGAAGAACCCCGAAAAGTACCGTGCTATAATGGAATTCGGTGACATGAAGCTTGCCCGTGATCTGTTTGACGGCAAGGTTAATGCAGTCGCGTGCATCGGTGCCGGCACAATCGTTATGGGCGGCATGATCTCCATGATAGACAACGTAAACCGTATACTTGACCGTGTAGGTCTTTATCTTGCTTAAGGAGGAACATAAAATGGCTTCAAAACATTATAATTTCAAAAAAAGTCAGGAGCTGTATTCCAGAGCCTGCAAGGTAATTCCCTCGGGGCTTTACGGCCATCAGGGCCCCGCAGAAGGATGCTGGATTCCTCCGACGTCCTGGCCCTTCTTCACCGATCACGCTCAGGGTTCATACTTCTGGGATGTTGACGGCAACAAATATATCGACTATATGTGCGCGTACGGCCCGAACGTACTCGGCTACAATGACCCCGATGTAGACGCCGCCGCTCTTGCACAGGCAAAGCTTGAAAACTGCGTAACAACTCCCTCAACCAAGATTGTTGAGTTCGCAGAGCTCCTTGTTGATACCGTTGCTTCCGCCGACTGGGCATTCTTCATGAAGAACGGCAACGACACCACACAGGGTGCCATTATGTGCGCACGTGCATACACTCACCGCAAGAAGATAATCTTCGTTAACGGTTTCTATCACGGAGTTTCAATGTGGACACAGAAGGTTGACTATCCCGGCGTTCTCCCCGAAGACGTTGCAAACAGCCTCTATGTTGACTGGAACGACATTGAAGGCCTCAAGAAGGTAATCGAAGAGAACAAGGGCGAAATAGCCGCTTTCATTTCGACTCCTTACCTTCACGGCAATTTTATAGACAACGTTCTTCCCGCACAGGGCTACTGGCAGCAGGTCAGAGACCTCTGCACAAAGGAAGGCATCGTGCTTATCGTCGACGACGTTCGTGCGGGCTTCCGTCTTGACGTCGCAGGCTCCGACCATTTCTATGGCTTCGAGGCTGATATGATCTGCTTCTGCAAGGCTCTTGCAAACGGCTGGAACGTATCCGCTCTCTGCGGCAAGGATTTCCTTAAGTCCTCAATGAGCGGTCTTAGCTACACCGGTTCTTACTGGATGAGCGCTATCCCGTTCGCCGCCGGTATCGCGTGCATCGAGAAGATGAAGAAGCTTGATACACCCAAGATGTTCAGAGAAAAGGGCATCAAGCTTACCGAGGGTCTTAAGGCTGCCGCCGCAAACAACGGCTTCAACCTTGTTGTATCCGGTGAACCCGCTC
>CAVFUV010000245.1:0-3270 GCA_963625735.1 bacterium | reverse complement strand
CGGTAATATTACAAACAAGGGAAGGTTACATATAAATAACAGTGAAATTACAGGAAATATTGATAACAATGGTGGAGAAACGATAATTGATGGTTGTACCACTAAAGGCAACATTAACAATAGTGCCTCCCTTAAACTTGAAAAAAAAGAGTTTGAAGGAAATATAACAAATGTTGGCACGCTGTTAATTGAAAACTGTACTGTTTTGTCAGGACAAAATAGCACATACGAAATTACAAATAACGGAACAACCGGCGTTGTGGGTTCAAAGATAGTTAATATATGTAATACATCCGGTGCCGTACTTAATTTAGAAAGCGGCGAAGTGAAAAATTTAAGTAATTCCGGTGTTGTGAATATGTCCGGCGGCAATATGTGTAACGGCAAGATATCTTCAAGCGATACCGGAACATTTACCATTTCCGACGGAGACTATCAGTACAGTATTTCTGCCGACGCAAAAACAACCATCTCGGGCGGATGTTTTTATTCACCTGTATCGACCGGCGGCATAGTAAGCGGAGGTTTGTTTTATAACACTCTTACCTTTACCGGCAACGGAAAAATTGACGGCTTAACCGTTACCTATATTAACAACGGTATGCAGTACGCTATTAATGTGCTGCAAAGTGGGAATAAAGCCACAAAACCCGACGACCCGTTAGATAACACAAAAGAAGTAACGGTATGGTATACCGATAAGGAATGTACATCAGTTTATGATTTTAATTCACCTGTTACCGGAAATATTACCCTCTACGGTCAAAAGGACACACAAGGGCCGAGTATTACCGGTATTGAGAATAACAAAACCTATTGTATGTACGATTCCTTAAGTTTCAGCGTTAAAGATAATGACAGTGTTTCTTCTGTAACAATAAACGGTGCAAAGGTTACTCCGAATTCCGACGGTTCTTATAAATTTACAAAAGATCTGTATCAGGACGGGAGCAACGTTGCCGTTACAGCAGTCGATGCATCCGGAAATACCACAACTCTGACAGTTACGCTTTATAAAAATCATGATAATATCTGGTGCAGCGAAAACGGTCAGTATTGGCTGAAATGTCAAAGAACCGATTGCGACTTTGCATCCGATAAAAATGCCATTCCGACTATTGAGATAAACGGTGCTGACAAAGTATGCAAGACACAGGATTATTCCTTTGATTTTACACTTTCCACAGGATTATCCCTTTCGAAGGTATGCTATGAATTTAACTCAACAAGCGAAACTTCAGAGGTACTCTCTAATGGCGGCACTTACACCGGAACGATTAAATCCGACAAATTCAGTGCAGGTGATAACGAGCTTACAGTTACAGTTTATGCTGAAACTTCCGACGGATATACGGTTACAGCAACAAAGACAGTACAGGTTCCTGCCGAACATGAAGGCGGCACGGCTACCTGCATCGAATTTGCAAAGTGCACGGTCTGCGGTAAAACGTACGGAGATAAAGACATTGATAATCATGTAAATCTCAAGCAGTTCCCCGAAAATGCCGCAACTGCTGCCGAAGAAGGCAATATTGAATATTGGTATTGCGACGGCTGCAAAAAATATTTCAGTGATGAAAACGGCACAAACGAGATTAAACAGGAAGATATTGTAACTAAAAAGCTCGATCCCGACGATTCCGATGACGACTCCTCCGGCGGCGTCAGAATGTTCTACTGGCTCAAGTGGCTTCTTGAGTTCTTAAACAAGCTCATGACGAAAATGTTTAATATCCTCGGCTGGGCTTGCTAAGACATTAGCTCATAAGATTTTCTCCTTTCTGTAAAACATTGCCCTCTGTGGATTAGTTTCCACAGAGGGCATGTTTTTGTGTGTTTTCGGCACGTGTAATTACTTGGCAGTTGGAAAATTGATTTAATTCTTTATATGAGCATACATGACGGGAATCGTATTTTCCGATTTACATGCTCAGTCAGCAGCGACCTAGCCTGCTGTTTACCCGAAAAAGTGACTATTCACCGAAAATTCACCGTAAGTGATTGGTAAAGTGAATTTTCCGTGTATAATTTAATTGTAATGTCATAGGAGTATTTATATGGATGGAGTTGGATTCTTATGATGCATAACGGACTTTACGAGCAAATTATCAATAAGCGGTTGGATAAAGAGCTCTCCGAAACGGACAAACTCTCTCAGACTGCGCCTATTGATCGTGCGGAAGCCTCTAAGGTATTGGCAAAATATGTCGCAGAGATCACAGAAAAGGGTCTTGACAGTGTGAAGGACAACGGCGGAGATCTGAATTTTCAGGTTAATCTTGTCAATCGCATTGTGTCCACCATTATGACAGAGACAAAGGAAACCGACTTCGATACGCTCTCAGTCGCAGTGTGCGCGGAGCAGCTTCTTGTGCTTTTTGATAAGAAAAACAGTGTGTTGGCACCGGACGAGAAGACTGAAATCATCCGCCCGGAAACATCTATTGCGCAAAGCTCGCTTTTCACCGGTGCAGTCCACGAGCCTCAGATGTTTACGGAACTGAAAAAGGAGATTGTATCCTGCAATCGTATTGATATGCTTGTGTCATTTATCAAGTGGAGCGGTCTGCGCCTGATTATGGACGAGCTGACAACCTTCACTCGGAACGGCGGACAGCTTCGTATTATAACTACATCTTACATGGGCGCGACCGATGTGAAAGCCATTGAGGAGCTGCGAAAGCTTTTGCTCCGATATAATTATGACCGTATTGACTTTATCGATAAGCCTGTTTATGTGGGATTTGACTGCCCGCTGGATCTGCACTGCACCTATACCCGCGATCAGATTCTTGTGGCACTGGATTTCATGAAGCCGTCCACCGTTCGTGAGGGCGTGAAATGGCTGCCGGATAAGAATATCGATGTTTTTTTTGTGACCTTAAACAAGGCAGACAAGGACTACTCACCGACTACGATGTACAACGATTATTCAATAAACAGCGAACTGTTTCACTGGCAGAGTCAGAGTACCACAGCGGAAAATTCCACTACCGGACAGCGTTATATTCATCATCGTGAAAAGGGCAGCCGCATACTGCTTTTTGTTCGTGAATTCAAATCCGATATAATTACGGTAGGTGCCGCCGCTTATACATACCTCGGCACTGCAAATTATGTAAAGCACGAAGGTAGCCGACCGATGAACATCACATGGAAGCTGGATTATCCGATACCTGCTAAGTACTTAAAGAAAACTAACAAATTGGTCGTCGGATAAAATTTGGCAGATTGTAAAATGAACTTGCAATAGGGGATCTCGAAAAACTC
>CAVFUV010000244.1:406-3276 GCA_963625735.1 bacterium | reverse complement strand
CTGTGAAAATGCAGAAGAACGCAAAGGGAATAATTCCGCCGTGATCATAGATATACAGCCATATGTTGTGAGGTGTGCCGTATTTTGCGGAATGCTCGCCGCCGCCCATGTATGTGAGTGAGAAGTCTTTTATGACCTCCCAGTTTGCCTGCCAGCGAGGTGAGTCAAGACCCATGTTGAGTATTCTTATAAATATCGTGTCGCCGAAACGCTCTGTAAGCTTATCCTTGAACACAAGCATAAGCACAACGGCAAGAGCGCATACGCCTACAATACTGCCTGCGGTGATAAGTGCGGCTTTGTGATTTTTCTTTATAAACCACAGGTACGCGAAAATTGTGCCGACAAGAAGGAACGGGAACGCGAAAACCAGCGTTCTCGCACCCGACCATACACTGAACCACATTGTAAGTCCGATAAAACCGATGCCGAATATTTTATATACAATCGGCTGAAACAGAACGGCATAAAGTCCGTATGTAAGCGGAATAACAAGCGACATTAATATAACCGTGCAGGGCTTTATTGTGTATTTGCCGTACCACAGAGAATAGAACATCCTGTGTGCTTCAAGATCGTGTGCATGGTTAAAGTGGAAGTTAAGAAGCGTCGCAATCATATAAATGACATACATCAGAGAAATAATGCAGAAAAACGCTTCGAGCAGTTTTCGTTTTGTCTCTTTGTCTTTATCCGGGAATGCGTTTACGCCGATATAATACATGAAAAACGCATGTGCGAAAATGTACGTCTGATAGACAAGACTTTGCTTTGTGTTATAAACAGACGCACAGTATGAAACGCAGAATACAAGAAGAAATCCCGCGGCGTTTTCAAATATCATTGTGTTTCTTGTATAGAAGCGATATATGCAGAATGCACCAAACGCGAATGTCGGTCCCCAGAACACGGCATGAGGAATTTCCCATACCATTGTAAAGAGAAACAGCAGACAGCATATATAATAATATACTTCAAGAATTTTGTCTTTTTTCTTAATCATAAAGCCTCCGAAGAATTTTCAAATATAAAATATTTTAATCCTCTTGCAAACAAAAAGCAAGTGATATATACTAAAAAGTAAAGAATAACCAAAAAGGAGTATGTTAAACTATGGATTCAATAAAAGTAAAATCAGGCAAAACGCTTATGATAGCCCACAGAGGCCTCAGCGGAATTGAGCTTGAAAACACAAACGCCGCATTCATTGCCGCCGGCAACAGAAGCTATTACGGTATCGAAACGGATGTGCACAAGACCTCCGACGGAAAATTCGTTGTTTTCCACGACGACAACACAGGCCGCCTTTGCGACACGGATGTAATTGTTGAAGACACCGATTTCGAGACACTTCGTTCTCTTAAGCTTCACACATTGGGCGGTGACGATACACGCCCCGAGCTTCGTATTCCGACACTTAAGGAATATATCAACACCTGCAAGAGATACGAGAAAATCGCAGTGCTCGAGCTTAAGAATGAGTTCACAAAAGAAGAAATCGGCGAGATTGTCGGTGAAATTAAAGAAGTCGAATATCTCGATAAAATGGTATTCATTTCATTCTGCTTTGAAAACCTTGTTCGCCTTCGTGAGCTTGTGCCCGGTGCCGTTGTGCAGTTCCTTATTGACGATTACGATGATTCGCTCATTGAAAAGCTCTCGTCACACCACTTTGACCTTGACATAAAGTACACTTCCCTCACACCCGAAAACATGAGAGCGCTTCACGCCGCCGGTATAAAAATCAACTGCTGGACATGCAACTCAAAGGACGACGCCGATATCCTTATAATGAACGGCATTGACTACATCACGTCAAACATCCTCGAGTAAAGCTCAAATCAAAGAACTAACCGTTATAAGCTTCGTATCAGTTTTGATATTAAGTTTATAACGGTTTTTTTTGAACTAACCGAAACAGAAAATTATTTTCCGGCTGAGATGCAGTATAAATCACAGATATATAGAGACATTCTTAAAGCCCCTGCCCCCGGCCCCCGGTACCCGACCCCTAATATCAGTCGCTTTCCGTATCATCCGACTTGATCTCGGCGTCCTTGGCACCGTATCCGTAACCGTAATCCTGCCCGTATCCGTAGCCTTTTTCACCGCCGTAACCGTAATTATTGCCATAGCTGTTGCCGTAGCCGTAATTTCCGTACTTGTTATACTTGCTGTAATAACCGTATTTGCCGTATTTATAGGAGCTGTATCTGTATGAGCCGTATTTGTACGAGCCGTATTTGTATCCGCCGTAATAATATCCGCCGTAATTCTTATAGTCGGCTTTTACGCAGTTGAAAATAAAACCGGTAATCTGACTTCTCGAATAGAACAGATTTTCCATGGCGTTGTGAATCTGTCTGACGGTTGCCTTGTCCTGCTTTACGACAAACAGCACCCCGTCGCAAAGCTGTGTAACGGATATCGCATCCGATACAATTCCGCCGGGCGGGCAGTCGACTATGACAAAGTCATAAAGCTCACGAAGGTCTTTGAATACTTTTGAATATTTAGCGACCGAAAAATCACTGCCGGAGCCTGCGCAGTAAACATGAAGATTATTGTGCTTATACTTTTTGAATGTGTTTACGAGTGTTACCTTTCCCTCGACAACATCCGAAATGCCGGGCAGCTCTTTTTCTTCGGGGAAAAGCATTTCCTGAAGGGTTTTACGCTTTAAGTCGAGGTCAACCAAAGCAACTCTTTTGCCGGTGCTTGCCAGAGTGTACGCAAGGTTAAACGAAACTGTGGACTTCCCTTCACCGCTTAATGTGCTTGTAATCGCATATACACGGTTGCCTGACTTCTCCGATTCCGTCGTAAGACGTGTTCGCAGTGTTCTGTATGCTTCGGAATAGAGTGACAGG
>CAVFUV010000244.1:0-364 GCA_963625735.1 bacterium | reverse complement strand
AGCACAAGCAGATCATTCTGCTCGTTCTTTCTGCGTTTTACGTACGGAATTTCAACTATACATTGCTGACCGAGCTTATCTTCAATGTCATCTTCGCTTCGTACCGTGTTTCTTGTAAAAGCATATACGAGAATTACAAAACACCAGAGTGCAATGCCCCCGACCGCACCGACGGCGGTATCCTTCACAATTGTGCTCGTTGTGGTGGGTGTGGTGCTTTTCTCGGGCATTGTGACATATTCTATCTGCGTTTCACCGATAACATAGTCGGCAACCTTAGAGTAGCTGTTGAGAATTGCGTTAAGAATATTGTATGCATCGTCCGGAGAATTGCTTTTTACCGTTATGGTAAACAGATTTGTCG
>CAVFUV010000243.1:0-3277 GCA_963625735.1 bacterium | reverse complement strand
CCGACCGAGAGCGGAACTAAAACGATAACTGCAGACAATGCAGAATGTAGAATGCAGAATGCATAATTAAGGAAAACGCCGAAGCGTTTTGGATTATAAAGCTACGCAAAAGATAAAATCGATTTTATCAACTGAGTTAAATGTCAGCGAAGCCTTATAATCCAAGGCACGAAGTGCCTTCCGACATTCTTAATTCTTAATTCTTAATTATCTTGTCCATATCCACAACCTCATAATCCGCCGGAACGGCAAAATCACTCGTTGCGACGCATCTTGTGAAGTTCTTGAATGTCATACGGGATACAAGAACGCCGGCAGAAGTCATATCGTCAATGCGAACAAGCTTTTTGCCGTTCATATACACCTTGCGGACATACTTTGCCCCGTCCTGAATCTCGTTAAAGGAATAAACCTTGCACTTTTTGCCGTCAACCGTCTCTTCGGTCACACCGAATGCCTTGTCAAGACTCATTGAAGAGCCGACAATAAGCTCACGCAATGAAGAAACCAAGCTGCCCGATTCATCGCCCATTTCATCGGCGTTCATAACAAGAGCCACATTGTCATCTTCTTCACCCTCAACAAGGATGCTGACCTTATCGCCGGAGAAAATAAGCTTCATTGAACCATCTTCACCGAAATAATCGGTAAGCTCGGACATATCGACTTTATCGTTATCGTCTGTATCGGCACCGCCCATCATGCCGAAAAAGTCGCCGGACAAAGCCATTTCATTCCCGGTAAATGATACGGAGAATGTAGCGGCGTCACCTAATTTGCCCGCTGCGTCGGCTGTGGCAATTTCAACATCGGATTTAAAGTATCCGCTTGAAAATACATCGTATTCGGTTTCGTGAATCAGACCGTTAATCGAGTCAAGCTTTACGGCAAGACGCAGCATGCTTCTTGCGTCGGAAACGGAAATCGCACCGTCAAAATCCATATCGGCAAGGCTTAATTCATCCGCTGTAATGCTGTCTGTTTTGTCGAGCTTTACGGCAAGACGAAGAACCGTACGCGCGTCGGCAACGGAAATCTTTGCGGGATTCATAGCGGCAAAGGTTGTGGGAACAGCCGCCGTGATAAGTGTGGCACAAGCCCCGGCGACAGCCATTGTGCGTTTAACGCAATCGGAAAATTTCATGTTAATCCCCCTGTTTTTTTTGTGTTTATTTGTGATTTATTTTAAGACATACGGCGTAGATTATGCCGCAGACCGCGAGCACGCCTACACCGACATATGACATGATATTGAGCGTGTCAAGCACATTATCGGACAGAGTCCCCGTGCCTTTGAACATCACATATCGGCTTATGACGGTTACACCCGCTGATAATAGTATAAATATTCTGAAAATAAAGTCAAGAGTTTTGTTTTTCAAGATGGATCACCGTAAGGCTCAGGATTAGTGCGAAGATTTGGTAAACGAATGGGAAAAGCAAGGAGAAGGGGTCGGGTGCCGGGGGCCGGGGACCGGGGACCGGGGAATAAGGAAGACTCTGCGTGTCTTGGATTATATAAGCTACGCCTTTTGCGAAGCTTAACTACACACTCCACACTCCACTCTTTGTCCAGTCCGCTTCATTTTTACGTTTTATTGATTTTCGGGGGTTGCCGGGTTGGTCTGCTCGATCCAGTCGCCCGTTACATCGACAGTGCCGGTTTTGGCGGTAGGCTGAAGGACGGTTATTATATTGTCGCCGTCACTGTTCTGCCCGATGTGCGTGACCTCATAACCGAGAGCTTCGTACTTTTCAAGATAGGTCGAATAGTCAAATCTTGTGTCAAGTATGATATAGTCGAGCACCTCGCCGTCACGGGGCGTATGATAATATATTTCGTACAGTTCTTCCCTTTCGGACAGCTTCGGAATAAAGTATGTGGAAGCACAGACAGAGCTGTCTTCGGGAATGCCTTCGAGAACCTCGTCAATAATTTCGACATCCTCTTTATTTTCGCTGTACTGCCCCACGTACGATATGAACTCGGGATAGAACAGTCCCATGAACATAAACAGTGAGCATGCGACAGCCGCCACGGACATGACTCGCTGAGTGCTCGGTTTTAATTCAGCCAGATTCATAACCGCAAGATATGTTATGAACGCCGCGGAACCGAAGGCATACTGAAAACGGATGTCATACTGATAGACATATACGGTCATGAAGCTTAAAAGGAACGACGGCAGCAAAAGCGTGAGCCTTGACACCTTTTTTGTCGCAAACGGCAAGAGTACGGTGGGTGCCAGAAGCTGTACAAGAAATTGTATTTTTTTGCCATACTCGCCGTGCTCGTCCTTAAACACCTGCGTAAAGACATAGGCGGGGTCAACAAGAATATTCTTTACGACTTCAATAAGTCCGCCGTCGGAAGAGGTGATATAGTTATCATAGCGTGAGGACATGACGCCGTTGCCGTACTTTGTTAAAAGGAATGTCGCGATTCCGAACCATACGCCCGATACAAGAATAAGCGACAGCCCCGACAGATATTTTCTGCGGTTGAGAATTACAAATATGCCGAAGAAAATTATGTATACCGCGGCATCCTCTTTTACGGCAAGCGTAAGCAGGGTAAACACCGCCAGAAGGGCGTATTTTTCTCGTTCGAACGCCCAGAAAACCCACAGAAGCAATGGGAACAGAAAGCAGTTTTCGTGCAGGTCATAGAGTGTTCCGCATGACACAACGGGCTGAAAAAGCGTCATTATAACGACAGCCACACACTTGGTGTTTGACAGCTCGTATTTCTTTGCGATGAGATAAGCGGGAATTGCGGCGGAAGCCAGAATAAGCGTCTGCGAAATCTGCAGGGTCGCCGGTGACGGGAAGATAAAATACAGCGGCAGAAGCACATAATAAATCGGGGAAATATGTATCGCGAAGTGCGACAGCAGCTTGTCACGCTCAACGGTTGTCACAGGCGTAAAGCTCTTTTTCATGTTATAGAACATCTGCGCGAATATGCCGAAATCATAGTTCGGAGCAAGATACGCAAGATATCTGCAAAGCCCTACGGCACCGACAATCACGACAAAGAACACCACTGCGATTATAATCAGAGTATTGCGTTTTTTTGTCGAAAAGTCTTTTTTGAAGCCGAGCATTCCGTTTTTCTCGTAATAGAGAATCATTATTATCGCAAGGACTGAAAACAGCAGTGCCACATACATATCCGGCTTGCCCGATGACTGCATTATGACCGCAAGCGAATAGATAAGAAACGACACCGGCAGCATCACGATATCCGTTTTTTTCTTTTTAAGCTTTATAAGGC
>CAVFUV010000242.1:0-3281 GCA_963625735.1 bacterium | reverse complement strand
ATATCGAAGATATATCACCCGTTCCGCAAGGAACGGATATCATTGAAAAAAGCGTCTTTAACAAGACGCTTTTTTCATGGTCCGAGTGGCGAGACTTGAACTCACGGCCTCTTGACCCCCAGTCAAGCGCGCTCCCAACTGCGCTACACCCGGAAATTAAATTGTAAATCTCAGATATAGAACTGCTTGATGCGGCAAATTTCTTCGTCCAACTGCACTACACCCGGATTTTTAATTTTTGATGTCAGTGGCTGACTGACAACGGTTGATAGTTTAGCAGATATAAACGCCGTTGTCAAGAACTTTTTTCAAATTATCCGAAATTATTGAAAATTTCTCAAAAAAAGAGACCGCCAAAGCGATCTCCGATTTAATGTAAATGAAACGAGGACTGTTATCCGTCTATTGTGTTAATCATTGTAATATGCGACACAAAGAATGTTCTGCCGTCGAAGGAGTCGGACACGCCGCCCTGAAGGGTTGTATGACTGCCTGTGACAACTTCCATAACATTCCATACGCCGGGGTTTATGTAATCCCCATCAAATTCGGTTGACGGTGCGCCGAGCGGGGCAAGAGCGGAATATGTATTTACAAGTCCGTCATTCGCACGCCATTTTTCATCAACCTCGTACCCGTTTGCCGTTGTGCCTGTATAAGCGCAGATTCTGTCTGCACATGTTTTATACATACTCTTTAATACGGTTTCATCTGTTACACGATTGCCGTTTTCGTCTGTTTTTGTGCCGTCGGTCGCATATGAGAAATAATAAACGCCCGGAACTGTCTTTATCTCCTCATTTAGAGCCAAAGCGTTGTCAATGTCCATTTCATAATATGCCGTGTCTTCTTTTATCCTGTCGTTTACGTCATATTCACTTATGCCCAAAAGCACCTTTACGATAAGGCGTTCCTCTGTCGTTGCATCGGGGTCGTTCTGAATAACCTCGGCCGCCGCTATGCTCGAAGTGCCGTTGTGGGGTGCGGACAGAGTTGTAACACTGTAAATCCAGTCGCCCTTGCCGCCCTTAAACAGGGGAGAAACATCATCGCTTGTCTTGCATTCTGTCTCATCGCCGTAAGCCATGAGGGACGCGAGCATTCTGACGGTTGCGCCGCCGAAGGAGTGACCGAAGAGATTTATCTTTTCTTCACCGCTCCAATCGTCAATCAGTCTGTTTTTTGAATAATCCGTGCCGTAACGCTCATGATTGCATTTTTCGCTGTGTGCTTCTCCGTAATCGGTAACAGTACCGGTTAACTGTGCGTAAAGCTCACATGCTCTGTCCCACGCGCTCGCGGTCGGTGATACGCTTGCCGCATGGCAGTCGAAGCCTCTGGCGTTCAGGTACTTCATAAGATCGCCGCTGTTTATTCCCCAATAGGGCATGGCGGCGTACGCAAGTGTGTCATATTCGCCCCAGCCCGCAAAGCCGTGAACAAATACATTGGTGTAGTTGGTTTCAAAAGCGTTCTTGTCGACGTTTGCTTCGGGAAAATTAAGCCACGGAAACAGAAACATTATCAGGGACATTAAAATCGAAATCAGTTTTGCCATAAATAAATTATCCTCTCAATCATTCTTTCAGGAAAAATATAACATATTCGCACTGAATTGTCTATACTTATTTTGACTCAATTGCGATATTTACGCCGTTAACTTCAATTGAAACATCCGCACGGATGAGAATATAGTTGCTTCCGTCAATAACTTTTGTCTTTACAAGGTCCGAACGGTCTGAATTTATCTTGATGCTTACATCGGGTGTTGCAATGTCAATCTGCTTTGTGTTAACAAGATTTACAGGGGACAGGGAAGTCTCGCTGCCGAAATTTTCATCGTACAGATTTTCAAACTTTTCCACTTTTTCTTCGGACACGCCGCAGTCGGAAAGCACACGGCTGACGTCTCTCTTTGAAAGGGTATATTCTTCCTCTTCACCGGAGTTCTTGTGTTCCTCTATGCCCTCGCACACGGCATCACGAACCTTGACGGCAACATCAAGACTGCATTCATCGGACAGAGTCTCTTCCAGAATATTATTAAAGGTCTCTTTCTGCTCTTCGGCGGGCATCGGAACATTGCCCTTTAAGAAATCCGTTATAAACTCGGTGTGATTGTCGGCTGTGTTTTTTGTATAGAGAAGCAAATCATAGATATTTGCGGTTCTGTCGTCAAACGCCGGGAAAACAATTCCCATCTCGGGCGAGCCTAAAACCGTGCTTGCGCTCAGTGTCTTAAATGCGTTTTCGGATGCTATGAAGCTCAGTGCCGCCTTGCTCTCTTTCACGGGGCAGACACAGCAGAAAAAGTACTCGAACACTTCGGAGGAGTCCTCGTTATCCTGTCCGTCCTTGGCAAATGACGGAATGTCGTATCTGTCCTGTGCAAGAAGCACAATATAAGCCGACTGCATGTTGAGTGTCTCGGCTGTCTTTTCAAAAAATGTCTGAATAAAAGGCTCGCTTTCGGCGGTCTGCTTGCGTATTGCCATAAGCATTTTGTGCTCTTCGCCGTTCATGACCGTCTCGGTCGGGAAGGATACATCTACAAGATTTTTGCCCAAAGTGCCCGAAAAGCATTTACGCATAAGCTTGAATACAGCATCGGCGTCATCGTTCGGCATAAGCCCCACATTCTGTCTGAATGTGCTTATAAGCTCTTTTTTCTCGTTAATAAAAGCACCGTAAATAAAGGGCACGGTGCATTTGTCTTTTCTTATTCTGCGGCGAAGCTCGCCTGTTTCTTTGTCGGTCATTGTATTTCTCCGTTCTTTTTGATGGTCTTGATTATAACGCAAATCGGCGTTTTGTGTCAAATATTCTTTTTTTTGTTCGTCTTGATTTTCTTTACCGATGAACTTTTTTGTGATAAATGTGTTATAATGGTTTAAATACTTAAACGAAAGGATGGTTCATTATGTCACAGACAGCACTTATCACCGGGGCATCCGGCGGCCTCGGAAAAGCATTCGCGGAGGCTTTTGCCGTTCGTGTAGCGCCCAAAACGGTTGTATCAAAGGTTATAAGGAAGTGGCAGAGCGGTCTTACAGAAAAGGGAGGCAGACAATGAAAAAGCCGTTTGAAAAAGAAGCAGAGCGTCTTGCTGAGAATTTTGCCGATTGCTCAAAGGTGCTTACGGCTATCGGTGATGAGACAAGACAGCACATCATTCTTGAAATGCTTAAGATGCCGAAATGCAGCGGTGTGCGTGTCGGTGAAATTACAGAGAAAACAAACCTGTCACGCCCTGCTGTGTCGCATCACTTGCAGATTATGAA
>CAVFUV010000241.1:0-3291 GCA_963625735.1 bacterium | reverse complement strand
TGCCTCTTTATAAAGAAGCATCCCTTACCGAAAAGGGACGGACCGCCGCGGAAAAAATTACGGTATATTACAATAAGCTCACTGTTATATTAAAGGACGCAGTTCCGGTTCTTGAAGATAATTTCGACGCCGTTTTCGCGCTTATCGAAACGATGCCCGATGAAATTCTCGAAAAGCTGTAATAAAAAGGGATTATCATGATTAAAACCGTACTCAGAATAGACGGTATGATGTGTTCAATGTGCGAAAGCCACATAAACGATGTCATACGACAAAATTTTGACATTAAAAAAGTCTCGTCCTCACATTCGAAGGGCGAAACGGTTGTTGAATCAAATGCTCCTCTTGACGAAGATAAATTAGCCTCTGTCATTGCCAATACAGGCTATGAGTTAAAGGACGTTGTTTCAACTGAAGAGCTGAAAGAAAAAAAAAGTCTTTTCGGCTTTCTCAAAAAACAGTAAAAAAAGCTCCCGCACCGAGGTGCGAGGGCTTTTTTTTATGCATAATGTAGAATGTAGAATGCATAATGTCGGAAGACACTGCGTGTCTTGGATTTATATAGCTTCGCATAAATCAAAATTAGATTTAAGAGATAAGTTAATTATCTGCGTAGCTTTATAATCAAAAACGCTTCAGCGTTTTCCTTCCCCGGCCCCTGCTCCCCGGTCCCCGGCCCCTTTTTTAATTGCTAACTCTAATTATAGAACCTTTTGTGTATCGCCATAACCGCCGCATCGGCATCATCCTTCTTAACGACAACCGAAAAACGCATCTCGGACGACGAAATCATAAGAACATCTATATTTTTTTCGCTCAGTGCCTCATAAATCGCGGCGGCAACACCGGGGTGTGATTCCATACCCGCACCTACAACAGATACCTTGGCGGCGGATTTATCGCACTCTATGGCGTTTTCGTCAAACTGACCGCTGTTTTTGAGTATTTTTGCGGCATTGTCGGCTTCATCCTCATTCACCGTAAAGGCAATATCCGTCGTGCCGTCCTTTTCGGTCGTCTGCAGAATAATATCGCAGTTTATGTTGTTTTGGGACATAAGACCGAACACCGAAAAAACCTCTCCCGATGTGCCCTTAAGTCCCGAAACCGTAATTCTCGCAATGCTGCTCTTTTTGGTAACACCGCTTATAAGCATCTTTTCCACGCCGGCAGTCTCCTTTACAACCGTTCCGGGATTTTCCGAAAACGCCGAACGAACCTCAAGCGTTACGGAATATTTTCTCGCAAGCTCCACCGCTCTGGGGTTAAGCACCTTGACACCCAGAAACGACAGCTCCTGCATGCTGTTATAATCTATTTCATTAAGCTTTATGGCGTCCGGCACCTTTTCGGGATCGGCTGTGTATATTCCGTCAACGGTGGAATATATAATACACTTATCCGCACCGAGCGCCGCCGCCAGAGCAACGGCAGTCGTGTCCGAGCCGCCTCTGCCCAGGGTTGTCATATCGTTATGACGGTTAACTCCCTGAAATCCGGCGACTATGACCGCCTTTTTTCTGTCAAGCTCTTTCTGAACACGCTTTATATCAATGTCTTTTATGCGTGCGCCGCCGTTTACGGAGTTTGTCATAATACACGCCTGCCAGCCCGAGAGGGATATACTGCTCTGCCCAAGGCCTTCAACGGCTATCGCCAGCTTTGCGGCGGACAAAAGCTCACCCGCACTCATTATGACATCAAGTTCACGCTTTGACGGATTTTCGGACAGCCGCTTTGCTTCCTTTGTCAGACTGTCCGTCATGCCGCCCTGTGCGGATACAACCGCAATAACTCTGTTTGAGCCGTCACAGAAGCCCTTGACTATTCTTGCGGCGTTTATTATCGCGGCATCGTCTTTAAGCACACTGCCGCCGAATTTAAGAACGGTTATGCTCATAATATCGGAATAATCGAAACCGTCTTTGTTCCGCTGACGGTGTCAAGCTTTGATTTAAGCGTTTTTCTGCCGTCTGCGTCCGCAATAAATGCCGTTTCGTTATTATCGGCAAATAAGACTTCACAATTTTCAAAAATCGATTTAACGTCATTTTCGACTTTTTTGCCGCTATCTGACAGAAGTCTTACATAGAATTTCTTTTCGTTGAGATCTATATCGCCCATTATGCCGTCTTTATGATGACCCCATGAGTATACAACCTCGTTTTTGTTGTCAAGACGAATGCATTCGAGCATATCTGCCACAACATCGCTTGCCGTGGGCAGTTTTCCGGCACCGGGGCCGGACATCATAAGCTCGGGCATTGCGTTGCCCTTTATAAATACGGCATTGAGAACACCCTTTACAGACGCGAGCATCTCACTCTCTTTAAGTGCTGCTGGAGCGACACATGCGTAAATCTTGCCGTCCTTTTTGCTGCCCTGGCCTATAAGCTTTACGGCGTATCCGGCCTTCTTGAGATAATTTACATCCTCAAGTGTGATTTTTGTGATACCCTCGGTTTTTATCTCATCGGGATATACATGCGAGCCGAAAGCGCAGGCACACAGAATCGCGGTTTTTCTCGCCGCGTCAAAGCCCTCTATATCATCGGTGGGGTCATGCTCGGCAAAGCCCTTGTCCTGAGCGTCCTTAAGAGCGGACTCAAAGGAAGACTGCTTTTCGGTCATCTCGGTCAGAATATAGTTTGTCGTGCCGTTGAGAATACCGTAAAAGCTCTCTATCTCATTTGAAGACAGGCTTGAGAACATGGTTCTGAGAACGGGAATACCGCCGCATACAGACGCGCCGAACATGAAAGCGACATTGTTTTTCTTCGCTTCATCCATAAGAGCCTCGCCCTTTTCGGCTACAAGCTGTTTATTGGATGTAACAACACTCTTGCCTGCCGCCATACACTTCATGCAGAATGTAAACGCCGGCTCTGTGCCGCCCATAGCCTCGGCTACAACCTTTATTTCACTGTCGTTAACTATATCGTCAACATTGTGAGTTATGCGTGAAGCGTAGGGAGTGCCCTGCATATCTCTTAAATCGAGAATATATTTTACTTCTACCTTTTCTTTTATGCCGCAGCTTTCGGCGTACTTTTCGCCCATTGAATCAATTAAATCGACAACACCGCTGCCGACAGTGCCGCAGCCCATAACCGCTGTTTTCATTGAGAATACCTCTTTTCCGTAAGTTTAGTTTATTATAATAATAAACACAGCTAAATTGCAAGGAATTTTTTATTTTAAAGGAACAAGGGGTCGGGGACCGGGGGTCAGGGGTCGGGGAAGGAAAACGCTAAAGCGTTTTGAATTATAAGCTAACGCCGATTATTAACC
>CAVFUV010000240.1:0-3304 GCA_963625735.1 bacterium | reverse complement strand
TGGCAAGAATACATATCTCAGCTGCACGATCATTCAATTTTCAAGGTTCAAGTCCCTCCATAAGGTAAAGGGAAAAATATGGGGTAAAACGCAAGTATCGGGTTTTGAAAATTTTCGGATTTTCGTTTTTCCCCTCACTAAGTAAGGAATAAGAGGCACCGTTTTTATGTATGCCTTCAAAATTTTCTTCACGGCGTTGTCCCCTCAAGGGGTAGATCACGGGAAAGGCAAAAAATTAAGCCTTGCCGAGAATTTTTTTGATTTTCTTCCCGAAAATCTCCTCTCACTTTCCCTTTGCTGAATTTTTCAGGGATTTTCCCGCTCCATTTTCAAAAAAACTTTCAATAAAGCATAAAAATAGCGCCTGCCTCTTTTTCAGAAGCAGACGCTGTCTTATTTTTGATATTCAGTTGTAGATAAAGTCGTTTAGGATGACCTCTTCGACCCGGCTGCGAATGTTGTTCATCAGTCCGACCCACTTCATTTGGTTTTCTGCCTTCAGCTGCTCGGTCACGCCCTCGCGCTCGGCATATCGTTTTACCAGCCGAGAGAAGGTCTCTTCGCAGGTTTCGTCTACGCTGCGCAGATACTCACCGAGTGTTCCTTTGAGCTGGTAGCCTGTCAGCAGCGCGTTTTGATGTTCTTGCAGATATCTGAATCTTGCCCTGCCGAAGCGCCCAAGATCATAAAACACGACCTCCGGCAAGCTGATATCAGGCAGAGCATAATCTCCGCAAAGCGTATAATGAGATTCTTGAGCTTGTTCTTGTGCGCGGCAATGCTGCTCACAAGTGCTCCGTTGAGCGGCTTTGCGGAAGTCGTCGGCGATCAGCAGAAATCCGCAGACACAACGAGTCCCACCGCACAAAGCGCGGATTACAGTGCCGGCAATACACAGGAAGAACTGCGTATGCCCATTGAAACAGATTCATATACCGAGCCGGAGGTTGCCGGCGAAATCGTGGAGGTCAATCAATATTCAAAGGTCTACAAGACCGGGGAGAGAACCTACAGCGCCGTCTATTCACCGATACCGAATTTCTATTACGATGAAAACGGCGATGAACAGGAATATGACAATTCCTTTGAGCTGGATACTGCGGCAGGTACCAATGAATTTACCAACAAATCCAGTGATATCGATGTCGTTCTCGCCGCTGATCTTGCCAAGAAAGGGCTGACTTATGACAATGCCGGCAACAAGGTCTCCGTGACCGATGCTAACGGCAATGTCACAGGCTACACCTATGATCTGAGATTTAACAAGGTTTCAGCTTCTGCCGATGCTCTGGGCAACACAACAACATATACCTATGATGATATCGGGAATCTCATAAAAACCGTTTCGGCAAATGGTGCCGTTACGGAGTATGAATACGATTCCTGCGGAAATGTTGTCAAAAAGCTTGAAGCAAACGGTTATACCGTAACTTATATCTATGACAAGGTAGGGAATCTGCTTAAAACCGAAAGCAACGCCGGCGACAGCACCGTCTACACTTACGACAGCGTATATAACCTGACATCGGTCAGTTATGCAAACGGTGCAAAGCTCACTTACACATACGATGCGAACGGCAATAAGCTTACGGAAACCGACTCAAAGGGAGCAACCACGAAGTACACCTACGATGCTCTCGGCAGAAAGGCAAGCGTTGAGGACGCGGTCGGCAGAAAAACCGTTTACAATTACGACTATAACGGCAATCTTCTGACAGAGACTACATCAACAGGCGGCGTCACATCCTATTCCTATGACGCACTTGACCGTAACCGTCAGGTAAAAGACGTTCTCGGCAATGTAATCGTCATGGATTATGACAGTGTCGGCAATCTTGTTTCAACCACCAATGCCGCAAATGAGACGACCCGCTATGCCTACAACAATAAGGGCCTTGTAACTAAGACAACCGATCCTCTCGGCGGCGTGCTTACAATGTCCTATGACGCAAACGGCAATCTCATAAAAGCCGTTGACGCAAAGGGCTACGAAGCGAATATTACATACGATGCTCTGAACAGAACCGCAAGCACAACCGACGCACTCGGGCTTGTTACAACATTTGTTTATGACTCCGTCGGCAATCTCTCAAGTGAGAAAACCAACAACGGAACAAATAACGCTTATGAGTACGACAGTGTCGGAAACCTCGTTAAGAGCACGGATGCTCTCGGCAATGAGACCGCGTATTCCTACGACCTCAAGGGAAATCTTCTCTCGGTCACGGCGGCGGATGGCAGTGTTACAAGCTATACCTATGATACGCTGAATAACCTTACATCCATGACTAACGCTCTCGGCGGAAAGGTAACTTATTCATACGATATCATCGGCAATCTCACCGAAAAGACGAC
The DNA here is from genome assembly GCA_963625735.1 of bacterium. Taxonomy (GTDB): domain Bacteria; phylum Bacillota; class Clostridia; order Oscillospirales; family Acutalibacteraceae; genus RUG806. Next base: position 949 of record CAVFUV010000240.1, on the reverse strand, counting down.
CTTAAACGGCGGAAAGTATTCCTACGCCTATGACCTTGCCGGCAGAAATACATCCGTTACAGACCCCGCAGGTCAGACGACAAAGTATGAATACAACGAATTTGACCTTGTAACCAAAACTACGGACGCTAACGGCGGAGTTACAAAGTATGCGTACGATATCGGCGGCAATCTCGTCTCCGAAACCGATGCCAACGGCAATACCACAAAGTACACATACGACAATGTCTATCGCCTTATCTCTGTTGCTTACCCCGACAGCACATCAAACAGCTATACCTATGACGCAAACGGCAACCGCACATCAGTCACCGACGCCAACGGCGGCAAAACAAGCTATACCTTCGATGCTCTCGGAAACGCAACGGAAATCACCGACGCAAAGGGCAACAAGACTGCATATACCTACGATGCCGCAGGTAATGTGCTCACCGAAAAAGATGCCGTCGGCTCTGTCACGAAGAATTATTACGACAAAGCGGGTCAGCTTACCAAAACGGTGCTCGCGAACAGTGCGACATATACATACAGCTATGACGCACTCGGCAGAACAGTCAAAGAAACTCAGCCCGAAGACCTTTCAACGGAGTATGTTTACGATTCTGTCGGAAATGTTACCGCAAAAATCGATCAGTCCGGCAGAAAGACATCATACAGCTACGATAAACTGCAGCGGCTTATTTCTTCGACCGACGCAAAGGGTAAAGAAAACTTTATTGGATTATCAAAATCAGCGAATGCCTCTAAAGGTGCAAAATCATTTTCTGAATGGACAACTTATAAGGTGGATAATACCCCAATCAACCCTGATTTCAGAGAGAAGATGATTGGAAAAGAGGCAGAATTAACTAAGCTTCTCCAAAACAAAATTAACTCATTTCTCGGAAAGTAAACCTTCATAATAAAGGGAGGGAAGAAATTTAGTATTCCCTCCCAGCAAGGAGTTGGC
>CAVFUV010000239.1:0-3319 GCA_963625735.1 bacterium | reverse complement strand
GCATCTGCTGAAACTCGGGTCTGCCGTCAATATTCTTTCCCGACTTTCCTTCGTCGCTGTACTCACCGACAACACACATTTCCTGAAATTCGGCGTATTTTTTCAGTTTATCTTTCTGAGCGTCCAGGCTGAAGCCGTCCACCTGCATAGCCGTGGACACACGGGTATAAATATAGCAATTCTGAGTTTTCATTATAAAAATCCCCCTTTTTACATCATTGTATTTTTGCAATTGACTTTTGACGAATGTGTCAATCCTGTTATAAGATTGGGGATATGCCGACTTAGCCGACTTAGCCGACATATCCCCGATAAAATCAGGCTACCCGTTTACACTGATGGTTTGGGAATAACTTTCGGATTTCTTCCGGCGTAGTGGGGTATATTGTGTTGCCGTATTTTTCCACCATTCGGACCAGAAATTCCACGCAGCGGTCAAACTTTACCGCATCGTTATCATAAGCAATCTCTACTTCGTTCATCGTTCACCACGCTCCTCTTTCTGTCGTTCCAGATGTCTGCTGTAGTAATTAAGTGCCTTTTCTATGAATTCTTCTTTTTCCTTTGGTGTACGAAATCGCTTTAAGTAACTGTCATATTTCTCCGTCGGCAATTTCAGATATTCCTTTTGGTTGCCCTTGACTTCGGACATAATCTTGAATATGCTGTCCGTTGAGAGCAGGCCCTGCTCACCGAGCTTGCGCATACGCACCGCCTGAGAATAGGACGGAGTGCAGTCCTCGCTCTCTATTGTCAAGAGTAAATCTCTCTGCTCCTCAGGTGGCAGATAAGAAAGCTCAACGGCAGGCGTGAGGGCGATTCGGCCATCATCTACCAGATTGAGAAGTCCCTTTTCAAGATAGGTCAGACGGATATATCTTTGTATCTGCCTGCCGCTGTCTGTATTAGAAACATCATCACGGGACTTGTGGCCAACTTGTCCACAAGTTACGCCTTGGTGGGATAACGCTTCCATTTTCAGCTTGTAAGCAAATGCCTTTTCAGACGGCAGCAGACCTTCACGGTAGAGGTTGGAGTCCACCATGAGGATTACCGCACTATCTCTGTCCAGCTCACGAACAAAGGCGGGAATTGTGGCAAGGCCCGCCTTTTTCGCCGCATGGATTCGTCTGTGACCGCTGATAATCTCAAATTCATCGTTCTGCGGTGTTACCACTATCGGTATCAAAATACCGTTTTCTTTGATGCTCTCGGTGAGCATTTCCATTGCCGCGTCATCCTTAACCTTGTACGGATTATTCTCGAACGCGCGGCATTTGCTGATTTGTATTTCTTGTATTTCATTCATTGAAATTTCCTCCTAAAATTTTTAAGTGTTGATGAAGTTAAAAAGTCGACACAGCGGTCGAAGGGATTACCGTTCCCAATCGTCCTTGTGCCGACGGCCTTTGATTTGTTCTTTTCGTTCCTGTGCTTCTTTGAAAGCAAAAAGCTCCTTGACCTTATCGACAAAGAGCATTACAAGCTCAGGAAAATGCTCCATTGCCTGAAGGAACGGCTTACACTTTTCCTTGAGTTGGTTATATCTTTCTTCCAACCGATTGTATGCGCTTCGCTCACTCCATACTTGCCTTTGCAGTGAGGAAACGCTGTTATCGAGCCTTTGAATTTCGGCACGGCTTGTAACACCTTCCTTTGCAAGAGCTGTCAGCTTGGAATAGTCATCCTTGGACATCGCTATCTTGCCGGTCAGCGTTTTCTGTCCCATATTCTCAATTTCGGCTACCGTCTTATGAATTTCGTGCGCCGGTTCGTATTGTGTCTGCTCGGCTTCTATTCGCTGTTCAATGTCGGCAAGGCGTTCCTTGTCTTTCTCAATCTGATACTGTAAGGAAGTGAGATTTTCTCTCGTACTGCCGACCTCACCTCGCTGAAATCCTTTGTAGCCGTGCTCGGTCATATGTTGGAATAACTCATCTTGCAAGACGCTGTAAGAAGCTCTGTATTTGGGTTTGCCGTTCTTTCTCAGAACGACCTCGCCGTTTTCATCGGTCAGCGGAACATCGGACTTCCACTTTTTCGAGTGGCTGATTTGATGAATAACCTCTTTGACCGTGCCTACAAGAGCCTTGTCTTTGCATCGCTTGCTCCATAAGATTTCCTTTTCGACTACGGGAATGACTACGGCGTGGAGATGATAGTGATACACCTCTTTGCCAAGCTCATCGGTTGCGGCCTTGTTGATTTCGTCTGCGTGCATGACAGCGGAGATGACATATTCCGAACCGAACTTTTCTTCAAGGAAGTGATACGCTTCCCCGTAAAAGCTCCTGGCGTATTCGTAACCGCCGTTGCGCTCAAAGTACATCGTGTTGACATCAATCACGATCTCGTCAAAGAGTGTTGCGTCCTGTCGCAGGCCTCGCATTGAGACCTTGCCGTCCGCTTCCATTGCTCTCAGTGTGTCCATATAGGATGACGGAGGGGAACGGAAGTGGACATTCATCGGGATGCGTTCGGGAACTACATTCACATTGTCGTAGCTGTCGTTTTTGCGCTCGTTGTGTCTCTCAGCCGGGCCGATATTGCTCGACTTGTACTGCTTGACACGGGCGCAGCTCATATCGGGTTTTGCTGTGTTTGGCATTCTTTCTCCTTTCCGCGGATGGGTTGGGGGAGTGGGTTACACAAGATTCCGAGAATCTGTGTAACCCACTATGACACTTTCGGCTGTGCCGCAAAGATGTCGTGGGCGCGTCCTCGCAAGCTCCATATCCATCATCCCGCCGCAAGCGGCAGGTTTCTTCCATTCCGCTGCTCGTCCTTTCCCCAAAAAGTTTTCAACTTTTCGGGGACCCCGTAAACCGAACTTAAAATGGCAGGTCGTCATCCTCGTCGGTGATTTCCTGCCATTTCTCATTCGGTTTATCAACCTCCGGCAAAGTCCAATACCACAGGAAACCCTCCTTCACCGAGGTGACTCCGGCTCTGCGTTTGGCCTTCTTGTAGGTTGATTTCTTGAAGCCTTCAGCTTCAAGTTTTGCTTCGCAATCGGTGGCAAGCTGTTTGCCGTCCGAGAGAAGCTCACGGATAAACCGCTCGGCAGCTTGGCACAGATCGCTCGGTCTGCCGACGGCAGGAGTGTATACAGAGAAAGCTTCATCGGCTGTCATCTCGCGCTCGTCGATGAAGTTGACGCCCTTTTCCGCTACCTCAAAGACGACAGCGGAACCGGTTGGTGCAAGGTTTGATTTTACCTGCACAAGATAACGCTCTGCCGGATTTTCTTTATTCGGTGTGCGGGTAATAGCGAGAATGCTTCTCGCCGCTCCCGCAATATCGATAGAGCCGTTGGTGC
>CAVFUV010000238.1:0-3319 GCA_963625735.1 bacterium | reverse complement strand
TCCGTACCCTGTTTAAGAACAATCGTTTCGTTATTCTTAAAGAGCGTGATCTTGATATTTGAAAGTTCATTGGCATTAGTCTCGGTTACAACTATGTCATTTGCTTTCTTTACATAAGTATTGTTTTCGCCGCCGAACTGATATGTCGAACCGAAACGGTTAACGGAGAACGAAATTGTCTTTGTTGTGCTGTTGCCGGCACGATCGGTAAGAGATGCCGTAAGTGTGTAGATATCGTCAACATCCTGTTCATGCTCGAAATCGGCAAATGTGAATACCTGACCGTTGTGTGTTTCCGCATATACGCCAACGGGTGTAACCTGCTGTCTGTTTACACCGGTAAGAGTTATCTTTACGCCGTTTGAATCGAAGTTCGTATCAGAATAGGATACAATCGGAATAACCTCACCGTTATTTGCGGACAAATCAAGCACACCGGTAATTTCAAGTGAAGGTGCCGTTGTGTCGACATAGAAGCTGTCGGCGTTATAATCGGCGGAAACATTTCCCGCGAGGTCCGTGAAATCGATATCAAATGAATAGAGTGAATCATTCACGAATGAAATTGTCGCTGTGTGAACATCACCGTTTGATGTCCATCCGTTAACCGCGGGAACACTTGATGCAGCTCCGTCATTTGTCGCCGTCATAGCTATCTTTACACGGTCGGCACTGAAATTGTGTTCTCTGATAACAACAGTCGCTGTTCTGTGTCCGTTATAATAGTTCGAATTAAGAACACTGTTATTGTCATATGTCACACTGACTGTCGGAGTCGTCTTATCTACCGTAAACGCCGTGGGTGCCACACTGCTGCCATAGCTTACACTGCTGCATTTATTTCCCGCAAGGTCGGTGTACTCAATTGCGAATGTATAGTCACCGTCCGACGCATAAGAAATCTTGGCGGTATGGGTGGATGTATCACCGTTAAGCTCGCCCGTGACATCACTCCAGCCGACAACGGCAGGTACGGTGCCGTCGGTATTTGTAACGGTAACCTTGACATCGTTTGCGTTAAAGTTACGCTCGGTTACAACTATCGTCGCTGTACGGTTCGCTTTGAAGTAAGAGCCCGAATCGACATCGTTGTTATCATAGCTTATATTGATAACGGGAGCCGTTGTGTCAATCTTGATAACGGTATAGCTCTTTGCTTCTTTCTGAGAGTTATCAATGAAGTTAAGGGAGTTATCGGTTGCGGATACAACAATCTGAATATTATTCGAATTGTTCTTTGCGGCCTCAACCGTTATTTCTCCGGTATACTTTTGTTCGAGCTCTGACTGTTTGGGATACGCCTTGTCAAACTTGAACAGTGTACCCTGCTGTGTCGGAACATCGGGAGTTGCGCTGTCACGGTCGTATACCGCATAGGAAACATTCTTAAGACCGGAATATGTGCCGCCGACCATCGGGTCAACAACCTCGATTTTTACCTTGACATCGCCGTTGTAAATGCCGTTTACGGGCTGTACGGGTGACACGGTAATTTCGGGTGCAACGGATTCCTCAACGGGATGCTCCTCATCGACAATAAGTCCGTTTGTTGAAATATAGGTATAGTTGCCTGCGTTATCGGTAATCTTAAGATATACGGTAAACTGCGTATTTTCGGTTACCGCAAACTCACTGAATGATTTCCAGTCGGTTATCTTGTCAAGCTCTGCACTCTTCAACACTTCGGTATTGTCGGATGCCAGTTCCGATACGGGCATATAATACTCAACGCTCTGTACAGGAGACGTTGCATCATCGGAAGTGCCGCTCAGAGAAATTTTTGTATTCGACCAGAAGCCGAATGTCAGTTCATTGACAACACTGCTCCATGTTTCTTTTCTGCCCTCCGCCGATACAGCCGTCACAGTACCGGTCGGAGCCGTCTTATCAACGGTAAAAGCATAGGGTGCGTCATTGCTGTTGACAACAACAGAAGCATTTTCGTTGTCCGCTTTGTCAGCATAGCTTATCGCGAATGTGTAATTTGCATCCGCTGTGTAGCTTATCGTTGCGGTATGAACGGCATCGTCGGGAGTTGCCCCTTCAACGGTAGTCCATGTGCTTATTGTATAAGCATTGGCAACCGCATTGCCCTTTGCGTCAACCGCAGTAATCTTTATTCCGTTTGTTGCCTTTGCGGCATCAAAGTGCTTGGTACGCTCTGTTATTGAAACCGTCGCCGTACGGGAGGTGTAGTAGCCGTGAATCGCGTTCTTATTTGACTGCGAATCATATTTTACATTTATTACGGGGTCGGTAATGTCAATATCAAGAGCAACCTTCTGCTCTGTATAGTTGCCGGCATTATCCGTAACACCGACAAAGACCTCAACATCGGAGCTGTCATTCAGTGAAGCGTCAACCGTAATGCTGCCGTTCCACGAGCTCTTAAGCTGAGCCTGAGTGGGAACATTACCGGTAAGAGTCTGTTTTTCCTCTTTGCCGCTTGCCCAATCGGTTATATTGAGTGTACCCTTATTGCAGTTCTCGCCTTCTTCACGGGTATAATCGAAAGAGTAGAGAGTCTGTCTCTGAGTTTCTTTTTCACCGTTCATTACCCAATATTCGATCTTTGCGATACCGGAATAAGGTTCGTCATCGTTTGCCGCAATTTTGATGTTCACATCACGGTTATAGACTTTGTTCTCATTGGGTTCATCGGGAACGAGGGTTACATTCGGGCCCTTAAGGTCAACTATGAAACCGTCTGTGCTTATATACTTATAGTTGCCGGCTTTATCCGTAACACGGACATATACCACGAACTGCTCGTTCGTATTTACGGTAAATTCATCAAACTGCTTGAATTTGCCTTCACCGTAAAGCTTGTCAAGCACATCGGCAGTCTTTACTATCGGGTCATTGGTGATATAGTATTCTGTCGAATACGGACTTGTCTTGTCGGAGGTTTCCGCCTTGACATCGCCCTTGACATTGCTGAACAGGCCGAATGTCAGAACATTAAGAATCTTATCCCAGATATGCTCATTTATCGATACTTCCGCTTCGGGCGACAGAGTATCAACTGTAAACTCATAGGGAGCGACACTGTCCGCAGTGTTCACCTTTTCGTTTGCGTTGCCTGCGGCGTCCGTATAAGAAACGCTCAATGTGTAGTTCGCATCTTTTTCGAAATAAATCTCGGCTGTGTGAGTTGTCTTATCGGGATTGTCACCGTATGTCTCGGTTGTAAAGCCGCCTATTCTGAACGCGTCTTCAACAGTCTCACCGTTTGCGTCAACCGCGGTAATCTTTATTCCGTTTGTTGCCGCTACGGAATTAAAGTGATTTGCTCGCTCTGTAATGACAACCTTTGCGG
>CAVFUV010000237.1:0-3352 GCA_963625735.1 bacterium | reverse complement strand
AGCAATCTTGATATATGAAAAAAGCTCAGGTGCATACTGTATCTCATCAATAAGGACAGGCGGAGTGTATCTCTGCATGAAAAGCGCAGGGTCGGTTTTTGCGATATATCTGGCATTCGGATCATCCAATGTGACATATTTTCGCTTTATTCCGTTCTCGCTCTCTTTTTCTGCCAGCTTTTGCAGAAGTGTTGTTTTGCCGACCTGCCTCGGTCCTGTCAGCATCAGCACCGGAAACATTTTTGACACACGCTCAACAGTGTCTTCTGCGGCTCTTTTTATGTAATTCATGGCTAAGCCTCCTTTTTTAAGGCTGAAAATCCGACTAAACTAAAATGCGATTTTATTATAGCCGACTTTTCTGTATTTTTCAATCGATTTTCGCAAATTTCGATTAAAAAACGAAAATAAATCCAAAACGTAAAATCCGCATTTCCCGTACTTGCAAAAAGGGCGGGTTCGTGTTACTATATATTTATATATATTTTACTTTACTTAGAGGGAGGAAAATATGTCTATCGAGAAATATAATCTGCCGGTCAGCGAGAAAAACTTTGCCGAGGGCATGCTCATTGCGGAAAAATATCTGTCCGAGCATGGCGGCGGCGGATATTTTGACAGCTTTGACGGCAACAGAATTCATTATGAAAAATATCTCTGCGAAAATCCCAATGGGAATATAGTAATTGTTCACGGCTTTACGGAGTCCGCCGAAAAATTCCGTGAGGTCAGCTATAATTTCCTTCTGTGGGGCTACAATGTTTTCGCAATCGACAACCGAGGTCACGGCAGAAGCTTCAGACCCGCAAATGACCCCGAGACCGTATGTATCGGCAAGTTTTCCGATTATGTCGATGACCTTCAGACGCTTGTCGCAAAGGTTGTTCTGCCGGCGTCACAGGGCAAGCCGCTTTATGTCTACTGCCATTCAATGGGCGGTGCGATAACCGTACAACACCTTCAGACATATCCCGGCGTATTCGAAAAGGCGGTTCTGTCCGCTCCCATGATACAGGCTAAGACCATGGGCTTCCCGGCGTGGGTCGCGCGTGTCATAGCCGAGGGCGGTGTGCTTGTCGGTCAGAAAAACAGACGTATCCCGGGGTGTAAGGGATTTAATCCCAACCGCACATACGAGCAGAGTCACGATACATCCAAGGCGAGATTTGACTACTATCAGTCGAAGCGCTGCCTTGACAGAAATCTGCAGACTGCCGACCCGTCCTTTAACTGGGTAAACGAAGCGGTCAAGGTCATCAAGCTCAATCTTGACCCCGTCAGAAACGCCCGCATAAAAATCCCGGTGCTTCTGTGCCAGCCGGAGGAAGACTCTTCCGTTGTGTCCTCCGCCGAAAACACATTCATTTCCATGGTGTCAAAGGGCAGACTCAAACGCTACAAGGACTGCCGTCACGAGATCTATATGGCGGTTGACGACACCGTTGCCGAATACTACGGCGATATCAAAAAATTCTTTGAGGAGTAAAAACATGCACGCAAGCGATTTTCTTTTTGATTTTATGAACAGATACAACTACCCCGATGTTGCCAAGACCGAGTTTACACGTGTCATGCGCCGTCTTGATGATGAAAAGGCGTTCGGCGACGAGGTGGATGAGGCTGTCAACACCTACATGAACAACGACGATGCCGAGCTTAACGACGCGCTCGCAAAAATGACGGCGATTGCAGAGAAGTATAACGAGAATGAGTACACAATGCACTTTATTTTCCTTCTCAACATCATGCCGATATTAAAACAGCGTTATCTTGACAACGGCTATTCAGAAGAGCTTTTCTATGACGGCGCTGATGACCTTCGCTGCAAGCTTCTTGAATGCATAAAGTGCAAGGGCGTTCCCGGAACATTTGTCGCGAGCTGGAATCACGGCTTCCTTAAAATGACGCGTTTCGCGCTCGGCAGATTTCAGTACGAGCACCGCACCTATGACGAGGATTTTGAGTTTACAACTTCCTGCGGCAAGGTTCTCAAAGACGGCGACCTGATGATAAACTTCCACATTCCGTCATCGGGCATATCTCTTACGGATGATGTCCGCCTTGCTTCATACAAAAAGGCGTATAATTTCTATAAAGACCTCTTCCCGGACGGAAAGGTTGTTTTCTGTGTACATTCCTGGCTTCTGTTCCCGAAAAACCGAGAGATTTTGCCGGCTACATCGAATATAGTCCGCTTCCTTAACGATTTTGAAATAGTATCGTGGGAAGAAAAGGACGAGTTCGGCGACGCATGGCGTATTTTCGGTGCGGATGCAGACAAGGATCCCAAAGACCTTCCCCGCAACACTTCTCTTGAGCGTTCATTTGCCGACTGGCTTATGGCAGGCAAAAAGACCGGTGCCGCCCTCGGTGTGTTCGTGTTTGACGGGGAGAAGATATTGAGGTAATAGGCGAGCGACCCCGCCCCGCCCACGGTAACAATGCCCCAAAAGCTTATCTCCCGCGAAGCTCATTTTTCATAGCCACAGGCGACTTCACAGCACAGCGACTTCATAGCCGTCAGGCGACTTCATTTTATTTTGCCCGGCAACGCCCCAAAAGCTTATCTCTCGCGAAGCTCATTTTTCATAGCCGCCGGGCGACTTCATAGCACAGCGACTTCATAGCCGTCAGGCGACTTCATTTTATTTTGCCCGGCAACGCCCCAAAAGCTTATCTCTCGCGAAGCTCATTTTTCATAGCCGCCGGGCGACTTCATAGCACAGCGACTTCATAGCCGTCAGGCGACTTCATTTTATTTTGCCCGGCAACGCCCCAAAAGCTTATCTCTCGCGAAGCTCATTTTTCATAGCCGCCGGGCGACTTCATAGCACAGCGACTTCATAGCCGTCAGGCGACTTCATTTTATTTTGCCCGGCAACGCCCCAAAAGCTTATCTCTCGCGAAGCTCATTTTTCATAGCCGCCGGGCGACTTCATAGCACAGCGACTTCATAGCCGTCAGGCGACTTCATTTTATTTTGCCCGGCAACGCCCAAAAATCTCACCCTTTGCGAAGCTTTATAATTCAAAACGCTTTAGCGTTTTCCCGGTTTTTGGATTGTCGGACCGCTGCCGCCGGTCCTCATTGGTCGCTACGCCAAAAATCATTCACCGAATAATTTTTGTCTGCGACACTGCTCCTTGCTCCTTGCTCCTTGCTAACTTTTTTTGCCTTTTGCGAAGCAACTCCACACTCCACATTCCACACTCCACTCTTATAGAAGCGAAGCTTTATAAATCCAAGTCCGCAGGACTTCCTTATTTTCCCCGGCCCCCGGCCCCTGACCCCCGGCCCCTGCCCATCCCTTCTCCGGTTTACCAATGAATTAAGAAAATGACAACTTTCCTAC
>CAVFUV010000236.1:0-3378 GCA_963625735.1 bacterium | reverse complement strand
GCCTTCCGACATTGTTAATTGTTAATTGTTAATTGTTAATTGTTAATTGTTAATTTTCCCGGCCCCCGACCCCTCAAAAAAAACCGGCGTCGACACATCTCTGCGTCAACGCCGGTCTTGCTCTTAAAAATTATACAAGCTCATAAGTCTTGTCAAACTGTGTAAGATATGCGCCTGTCGAGAACTGTCTTGCTCTGAAAATAACCTTGTCTGCATAAACTTCCATAACAAGTCCCGTTCCGGTTGCCTGATAGCCGTCGTCTATAATCGTAAGCGAGGGCAGGTTTACGCCGTGAATACCGTCAATTTCCTCGTATGTATACTCACTGAGCCCCGAATGCAGGTGACCTGTGATAAGAAATACATTATTATATTTGCTCATTATAGCCTTAAGCTCATCGGACTGTGCGCCGACAGAACCTGCGCTGTCAATGGGGGAACCCCATGCGTCGGGCAGATTGTGCGTGTTTTTAAGCGGCTGATGAAGCACAACAAAAGCGGGGTCGCCGTTTGCCGTAGCGTCCGCAAGCTCACTGTCGAGCCACTCAAGCTCCGTATCGTCAATGTACGCTTCCTCAAACTCCGTGCGTGTGCTGCCGAGTATGATAAACTTGTAGCCGTTTACTTCATAAGAATAATAGAGCTTGTCAAGGTTAAGATTTTCGTTAACTTTTGAAGAAAACTCCGAGAAAGTCTTAACCGTCTGACTGAATATTCTCATGCGGATATCATGGTTGCCCGTTGCGGGGAGGATATTCTTAACCTTGCCGTCAAACATCGAAAGATTGTCAAGCACGACTCTGTATTCATATGATTTGCCGTTTTCCGCAATGTCGCCGGCAAGTATGAGAGCATCTATCGCACCGTCTTCGAGGTTTGCGAGGTCTCTGCATGCCGCCTTCATGGGTTCGTCTCTCTTCAGAATATAGTCTGAAATCTGTGTGTCCGCCCAAAGTACCGCTGTCATTTTGCAGCTTTCGGGGTCTGTTGCCTCAATCGGTGTCTCTGTTGACGGAATAACCGTTCCGCCGCATCCGACGACAATCGAGAGCATTGCCACAAGAAATTTGTAGAAAATGTTTGTGATAAAATTGTACATTATTTGCCTCCGCAATTAAAATTTCTGAATAAAAGAATGTCGCTCCAGCCAAAGCCCTTAAAGAGCTTATAGAGTAAATTGCTGTACCACTTGAGGATTTTTGTAACTATCGCAAGAAGCTTGTTCTCCGACTCTTCTTCGCCGGATGAACCGTAAAGTACTTCATCTCTGTCGGCATAGAATCTGTCAACGGCACTGTTAAAGTCCTCGGTGGTCATGTACGTGCTGTTCGCGACCGATTCCGCCCGGGCTATAATCTCGTCAAGCTTTGCGGCATTCTCCGCCGAAAGGGTGCTTCTGTCAATATTCTTTGCGTCTTTTATGTCACTGATAAAGCTTCTTGAATTTCTCGCATAGTTAAACTGCGGATATGCGGGGTCCGAATAAACATTCTTAAAGCTTTCGTCTGTGAGTATTCTTATCGCAAGTCTTATTATGACATCGTTTGAAGCGGTTTTTTCGTGGTCCTGCCCCTTGAAAAAGAACGTGGTCTCGCACAGAATACCGGTTGAAGCGTCCACAAGTCTTGCTTCGTCAATATGATTATGACTGCTGTCACTGCAATATGTGTTTGCCTGTATATAATCATCCGAAAGGGACTTGTCTACCGCAACGCTTGTCGCACCGAATGACTCCGAATCGGTATGTATAATGCCGTCGGCGTTGACCTTGTCCCATGAGTCGCAAATCTTATACAACTCATAATTATAGTCGACTATATCGAAAAATTCAACGCCTTTTTGCTGTTCCTCAAGAATATAACTGCGGTGATTAAGCTGAGCGTTATAATACCAGTCGGTTTCCTGTACTATATATTTGCTGTCGTCGTCTGACAGGAACTTCGCACGGCAGTCGGGGTAGTCCTTTGACGGAATAAGCGCCCAGAGACATGTGCTGTTTTCAAGATAATCCTCAATAAGTGTGTCAACCGCCTTATCGAGAATATTGTTAAGGTCGCCGTTCGGGAAAATACGCAGTATAATATTGATAAGATACGCAAGATACTGCTGATCGTCATCAAGAAGCGACGGGAACATATATTCATACAGTGCATCATCGTCATCAAGGAAACCGTAGTGATAAATATCACCCAGAACCGCCGCACCGTCAGCCGCCGGAACAATAAAGCACACTCTGTTTACGTCGTCCGAGAACTCAAGCCCCTTGTCTCTGTAAAGCTGCATGAGTGCATTGAAAATCGAGCCGCCTTGGCTTATAGGCAGAAGGTTTACCTTGTCGTGACCCGTCTCCGCCTTTGCTGTCTGAATAAGAGTGAAAAGTCTTTCCGCGGTCTGCTTTATGCTGCCCGTTGAAACGTAAGATAGAAAATAGAGATGATCAAGACCGACTTTGTTAACGTAATCCTGAAGCGGAATCTGATTAAGGCAGTACGCTCTGTCCTCGGTGCTCAGATTCGCAAGGGAAGTGTTATACTCCGTCGCTTTGATATTCTTTATAATATTGCCGTGCTCGTCAAGCGCAATGTTCGAAAAAAGAGATCTTCCGAGCACATCCGCAATCGCCGTCGCAGCCTTTTCGTCTTTATCATGCTGTGTTATAAGCAGACGGGCTATGGGCCACAACGCGTTTTCGAGTGCGTCCTTTACGATGGTGTCGGTGTCCTCCGCAAAAAACGGCTTTGAGTATGTGTCGCCGTTTGCGTTTTTCATCTCGTTGCCGTTGTCGTCATAATATCTGACATCGGACTGAAATACACCCGGGATAACAATTGTGGGGCAGTTTTCGCATTCATTTGTGCCCGCAAACACCGCCGGAGCGGACAGTGACATTAAAACAGTGCATGACAGCAAAACAGCTGTGATTTTCTTTAGTATTTTCATTATATATGCACTCCTCTCAAGTTAAAAATATAAATTAAATTTGTTAACAAACTATGAACAATCGTGTTATACTTAAAACCGAACTTAAATTTTTCGTTTGTGACAAAAACTCAGGCTTTAATTTAGGCATTTTGCCGATACCCCCGAACCCAAAAGTTACAACGAAAATGACAATAATTACAAATCTGTAATAATTCAGTCTCCGTCTGATATAATTCCAACCATAAACAGAAATAATTGTGTGTAATGTGTGTTTCCTCAAAAAACAGCAGTCTCAAACGGGACTGCTGTTTTTTTTACGAATGTGCCGTCTGCTCAGGAAACCTTGTACGGTTTCTTGCAATGATATATCGCTGTCGAGATATGATATACGGCAAGCCGTGTGATATATTTGCTGCGGGGATGTGATATAATATCCGTTCCGTCATATGCTGAAAG
>CAVFUV010000235.1:0-3409 GCA_963625735.1 bacterium | reverse complement strand
CGCTTTGAAAACGGCAGGCGTCTGGGACTCGTGCCCGGTGAGGACAGTTTCAGTATCGTAAGAGAGAAAGACAGAGGTGACGCACGATGAGCATTGAAATGACGGTACGCCCGACCACACGGGCGGAGGATCTTTACACCTACACGCAGTCCACGCAGATTCAGGGACAGACCGGCTGCATCGGCCATCTGAGAGCGGATATGGACTCTAACGGTGAGGGCTTCTTCTCCTCGTGGGATAACCACAGAGACTATCTGAAAACCGATGAATTCAAGGCCGAGTTCGATGAAGTCATTAACGAGCTTCGCTTCGGCGATGACGGCGCGTTTCTCAAAAGCAGACCGGCACTCGCGAAATATTGCAGAGAGAATCCCGACGCGAAAATGCAGACCGACGGCAACAACTTCGGCTTTCGCGTGGATACCGACAATTACAGCTATCTGATGAGGGTGAACCCCAACAAGGGCGAATACAACCTCTACTGCTACTGCTATGTCCGCAAGTGGCTGGACGGGCACCTAAAGAACGCAGAAAAAGGCATTCGATTCATCAACAGCAATTACAAGGAGCAGTTTCGCATCCCCGACGGCGGCACGATTCGCATCCGCTACCCCGACGGAGATGTCGTCACACGTCAGTGCAGATATATCGACGACTATCACCTTGAGGTTGGACGCGGCGGGGACAATCTCTATCATATCTGCGAGTTTGCCGAGCGCATGGAACGCTGCAATGCAAAGGTCGAACCCGCTGACGCCACGAAAGAGCAAGAAATGCAAAAAAATCGAGGTGAAGCACGATGACAGCTAAAGACGAACGCCATATCATATGGTCAAATTACGATTTGGATTTTG
The DNA here is from genome assembly GCA_963625735.1 of bacterium. Taxonomy (GTDB): domain Bacteria; phylum Bacillota; class Clostridia; order Oscillospirales; family Acutalibacteraceae; genus RUG806. The sequence continues at coordinate 2,555 of CAVFUV010000235.1, read as the reverse complement.
ATGATTGGAAGGACGATTTGGCGGAGGAATATCCCGACGCGAGTCCGTCCATGCTCGAAGATTTGATGTATGAACGCAACGGCGAATATCTCGACGATGAGCGTACCAATCTCAATATTCAGCTGAACGAGCCGATTCTTGTTATCGCCGATCTCGGTCTCTGGAACGGCAGACGCATGGCATATAAGGAAATTCCAAGCGGCAATATTCGCGACTGCCTTTATTCAGACTATGATTACACAACCTGGTATGTTGACAGAAACGGCGACTTCCGCTGTGAGGATATCCACCATGACGGCACAAATCATTATCTGTACAGAGCCTACAAGGATGGAATCAGTGAGGCACAAAAGTCTAGACTGAAAGATAAGATATACGCCGGCACAGCGACAAGATCAGATATCACGAGAGTGACAAAACGCCTTGGTGATGAAATCGGCAAGGTATACGGCTGGAGCTTTCCGGCTCAACAAAGAAATCAAGGTGAAGCACGATAAAAAGGAGGCCTTATGGATAAGAAAAACGCAATCTGCAATTATCTCAGAATTTATCATATCGGCAGACGCAATGCCGTTCACAGCAAGGAGCTTGAGGACATATTCGAGCTTGACGGACGCAATATCCGCCGAAAGATAAGCGCACTCAGACAGGACGGCTTTCCCATCTGCAGCGATGAAGCGGGATATTACTACGCAGATAATCAAGAAGAAATAAACAACACCGTCGGCAGGCTCAATGAGTTTGTAACGAAGGTTTCAAACGCAAGAACTGGCTTGCTGTTCGCATCCGTTATGGATGTCGGTGAGCCGACGATTGAAGTTACGATAAAAGTACGATAAGGAGGAGTTACCCATGCCGAGCAAATATCAGCTAATAACGGAGATGGCATCCACAGCCGCAACGGATATCACCTCCGACGCCGAGCGTTATACGGATTTTCTTGTAACGGCGGCAAACAACTACAAATACCGCTTTAAGGAGCAGCTTCTCATTCACGCGCAAAAGCCGGAGGCTACGGCGTGTGCTGAAATTGACACATGGAATAGGATCGGTCGATGGGTTAACAAGGGCACCAAGGGAATTGCACTTTTAGCGGACGGAGATATTCCGTACAAGCTGAGATATGTTTTCGATGTGTCCGACACCAACAGCCGCGCGGGCAGAAATATAACACTCTGGCAGATGAAGCCGGAGTATGAATACGCGGTTTCGGAGAGCCTTGCGGCAAGCTTCGGTGAGATTGAGGACGCAAATGATTTTGAGCACTTTCTCATAGATATTTCGAAAAACGCCGTTGATGATAACCTTTCAGACTATCTCACTTCCCTTGAGTCGGTCAAATATGGGAGCCTGCTTGAGGAGCTTGACGGTGACAATCTGAAAATGTGGATTGCGAATACGGTTAAAAGCAGTGTTGCGTTTATGGCTCTTGCCCGTTCGGGCTACAATCCGAAAGCATATTTTAACCGAGAGGATTTTGAGCATATCTTTGATTTCAACACCGTTGAGGTTGTTTCCGTTCTCGGTGCGGCGGTCAGCGATATTTCCGAGATGGTGATAAAGGAAATCGGTGAAACGGTCAAGGAAGTCGAACGACAGGAGAAAAGGCAAAATCGCACATTTGAAGGAAGAAGCTATTCCGAATATCATAATAGCAGAAATAAAAATGCCGAAAGGAGCAACGAATATGGAAATGACATATACAATGCAGGGAGATTACCTGATTCCCGACCTGACAGTCCCCGAGAGCCCGACACTTGGGAAATATGGAATGCTGCGTCGGACATTCCTGCGCGAGCACCGCGACGGGATTTACACCGGAATGCTGCTGAAAGGGACGCTGAACAGCCATCTGTCACAGGTGGACAGACAGGCAAACGAGATGATGGAACATCTGATTACACAGATGAAGAAGCAGTACGGCGTGACGGAACAGCTGAAAGCGGAAGATCAGATGAAGTGGGTGCAGATGATGAACTCGATCAGACATTCCGCAGAGGAGACAGTGCTGAACGACCTGATTTACGCGTAAGCCTTCCAACCGAAGAAGAACAACAGCAAAGCATTACAGAGGCGGAGTCGGAAAAGGACTCCGCTTTTGCTATCTCTCAGGAGGATATCGACGCCGTATTAACGCGCGGCAGTGGTATTCACGAGGGCAAATATCGTATCTATGAGCAGTATCTCAGGGGTGAGACTGCCGAAAAGAACATTGCTTTTCTTAAAGATGAATACGGTGTCGGCGGTGCGTATCCCGCAGTTGCCGGAAGAAATCTTGACGAAAGTCACGACGGCAAGGGCATTAAAATCAGCCGCGGCAGAATAACCGAGCCCGATTCCGAGATAACGCTTAAGTGGAACAGGGTTGAAAAGCGTATCGGTGAGCTGATTAGTGCGGACAGATACCTAAGCGGGGTCGAAAAGGAATACTATCCGACCTACCGTGCCCGGACCGAAGCGAGAAATGCCCGATGGGAGATTTCAAAGGAGTTTCGCTCTGTCATTTATGACTACAACGATTTTGTCGAGCAGCTTGGAACAGATGAGAAAAAGCT
>CAVFUV010000234.1:0-3414 GCA_963625735.1 bacterium | reverse complement strand
TATTTGCATTATATCATTACGAACTTCAAATGTACACTTTTATTATACAGGTCCACTTAATTCTGCATTCTTAATTCTGCATTAAAAAAACTGCTCCTTGCTCCTTGCTCCTTGCTCACTTTTGAAGCTCCTTGCCGCTTATCCTTCTTCAGAGATAACCCTTCCCATATGCACACCCATGACCGACGCCATCATAAGGCCTCTGGTCCAGCCCGAGGAGTCGCCGAGGCAGTGCAGTCCGCGAACGTTTGTCGACAGACGCTCGTCCATCTTTATGCGGTTTGAATAGAACTTGAGTTCGGGGGAATAGAGAAGCGTTTCATATGCGGCAAATCCCGGTACAACGCAGTCAACAGCCTGAATAAAGTTGATTATGTTAATCATGGCTCTGTACGGCATGGCGGCTGTAATATCACCTGCAACGGCATCGGGCAGAGTGGGACGAAGGTTTGACTGCATAAGCTCCTTGGGCCATGTGCGTTTGCCGTCAAGAATATCGCCGAAACGCTGAACGAGGATATGACCGTTCGCAAGCATATTTGTAAGCTCGCCGACCTTCTGAGCATATTCAATAGGCTGATTGAAGGGTGTCGAGAAATTGTGAGATACAAGTATAGCGAGGTTTGTGTTGTCGGATTTGAGCTCTTTATATGAATGACCGTTAACAACTGCGAGGTCATTATCGTAATTTTCCTGGCTTACAAATCCGCCGGGGTTCTGACAGAATGTACGGACCTTGTTTTTGAACGGACGGGGATAGCCGATAAGCTTCGACTCATAGAGAGCCTCGTTTACCTTCTCCATAACCTCGTTTCTGACTTCAACACGGACACCGATGTCAACCGTGCCGGGCTGATGAGCAATGTTATACTGAGCGCAGATTTTCTCAAGCCAGTCCGCGCCTCTTCTGCCCGTGGCGATTATGGTATGCTCGGCTCTTATCTCAAAGTCGCCTCTGCTGTCGGTCGCGACAATGCCGAGACACTTGCCGTTGTCATTATCGAGAAGCAGTCCCGTGCATTCACAGCTGAATATGATTTCAACACCGTTATTAAGAAGGTGCTGTTCAATTGCGTAATAAAGCTCCTGCGCCTTCTCGGTGCCCAGATGTCTTATGGGGCAGTCAACGAGCTTAAGGCCTGCGCTGATGGCTCTTTTGCGTATGGCCTTTACTTCCTCGGTAGCGTTTATGCCCTCAACATGGGTATCCGCACCGAACTCGAGATATATTTTATCGGTATAATCTATAAGATCCTGAGCGTTCTGCTCGCCGATGAGTGACGGGAAATCGCCGCCGACCTCATAGCTTAACGACAGCTTGCCGTCCGAAAAAGCACCCGCGCCCGAAAAGCCTGTTGTAATATGGCAGTTGGGCTTGCAGTTCATGCAGACCTTTGTTTTCTGCTTGGGACAGTGGCGGTTTTCGATTGCCTTGCCCTTCTCTATGATGACTATTTTCTTTTCGCAGCCTTTTCTGAGCATTTCAAGAGCGGTAAATATTCCCGCAGGGCCTGCGCCGACTATAACAACATCAGTTTTCACTTTTTGCGTACTCCTTTTAGTTCTGTTTCTTTACAATACTGTATTCGTCAGACGGGTCATAATAAGGACAGCCTCGCCTGTTGCGCATAAAAAAATCCTCCGTCTCGTCTTCGTCGAAGTCTATAAGGCATCTGTATTCGCCGAATTCTTCGTCGTAGGCGTTATTGAGGCACATATCGCATTGCTGCATTTATATCACCGTCCAAAACAACATCTTGCACATACATTATTATGATATCACAATATAAAGTACTTTTCAAGCGAAAAAACAGACAACGCCGCCCCCGCCGTCGGCGAATTATGATACAATTTTAACAATAATATTTTTGAAATGAAGGAAGGGAACAATCCCGCAAACGTCCAAAATCGGAAAAAGTGTCATTTTCGCCCCGTTTTCGGTTGGAAAAGTGTCATTTTCGGGCGATTTTCGGTTGGGAAAGTGTCAGCTCTACTATACAGTCTATGCGTAGTATAGCAGACCGCAAAAATTTTTTTCGAGAAAGCACAAAACACCCCGCCGACCGAAAAACAGCCGACGGGATGTTTTATTGAAAATTATGCATGCGAATTTACAGAAGCTCGTAGGTATCCTTTGCTATCATGAGTTCCTCGTTTGTGGGGATAACAAAGAGCTTTACCTTGCTGTCGGGGGTGGAAATCTCGATTTCCTTGCCTCTGAGAGCGTTCTTTTCCTCGTCGATTTCAACACCGAGGAACTTGAGCTTTTCGGCAACACGTGTTCTGTACTGGGGATTGTTTTCACCGATGCCGCCTGTGAACAGAACCGCATCGACACCGCCCATGGCAGCCGCGAATGAGCCGATATATTTTGTGAGCTGGTGGCAGAACATGCTTTCGACAAGCTTTGCTCTCTCGTCGCCTTCTTTAGCTCTGGACTCGATTGTGCGGTTGTCGCTTGTGCCGGAGAGACCGAGCATACCGCTCTTTTTGTTCATGAGTGAGTCCATCTCATCGGGTGTAAGACCCTCTTTTTTCATAATGGTGGTAACAATTGCGGGGTCGATTGAACCGCAGCGTGTGCCCATCATGATGCCTTCAAGAGGAGTAAGACCCATTGTGGTATCAAGGCATTTGCCGTCAACAACGGCGGAAATTGATGACCCGTTGCCGAGGTGGCAGGAAACTATCTTGCTGTGCTCGGGATTGCCGAGAAGGTCAATGCATCTCTCGCTTACGTATCTGTGCGAAGTGCCGTGGAAGCCGTAGCGGCGGATGCCGTCCTCCTCGTAATATTTATAAGGAAGAGCATACATATATGCATAATCGGGCATTGTCTGATGGAACGCGGTATCGAAAACCGCAACCTGAGGAACACCGGGCAGAAGCTCTTCAAACGCGTTAATACCCTTAAGGTTTGCGGGGTTGTGGAGAGGTCCGAGAGGAATGCACTCTGTAATAGCCTCTTTGACAGCCTCGTTGACTCTGACCGAACCGCTGAACTTGCTGCCGCCGTGGAGAACACGGTGACCGACCGCCTTAATCTCGCCGATGTCTTTCATAACGCCCTTTTCGGGATCGGTGAGAGCCTTAACGAGAATTTTTATAGCGTCCGCATGGTCTGCCATGGGAGTGAGCGGAGTGTCGTTTTCTACCTTAACCATTTTGCCCTCGGCATTGGGAAGCTTGTGGGTAAATGTGGGCTTGTCGGTTGTAAGCTGCTGAAAAATGCCGTTGCAAAGCTCCTTGCCTTCGGGCATTTCAAAAACGGTGTACTTGAGTGATGAACTGCCGCAGTTTATAACGAGTTCTTTCATAAATAGCCTTCTTTTCTGTCGTATTTTCTTTAAACCTTACATATAATAGCACAGGAAACCGGGAATATCAATAACGATTTTTCGCCTTTTCCGTCTG
>CAVFUV010000233.1:0-3438 GCA_963625735.1 bacterium | reverse complement strand
GCTCACTGCTCCCTGTTTTTCGGCAGTGTCACCGTAAACTTACTTCCCCTGCCCGTTTCGCTTTCGGCAAAGACCGAGCCGCCGTGAATATCGACAATTCTTCTGACAAGCGCAAGGCCTAAACCGTTGCCCTGTGTGGAGTGACTGCGGTCGCCCTGATAGAATTTTTCGAAAATGTGCGGCAGAGCGTCCTTTGATATGCCGCATCCGCTGTCGGTGAAGGTGACGGAAATATAATCCTTCGAGTCTGTTGCCGTGATTGCGACGGTGCCGCCGTTCGGTGTGAATTTCAGTGTGTTTGAAATAAGATTATGCCAGACAATTGACAGAAGCTCACGGTCGGCGGGGATGAAAATGTCATCGGGAATATCCGTCCGCAGGTCGATATTGTGCTCGTCCCACATATTCTCATAGAAAATTATGCTGTCCGTAAGGCTCTGCCCTATGTTAATCCGTGTAAATTCCGGAAAAATCTGCTGATTTTCGAGTTTGTGGAGCTTTAATATGTTGCTTATAAGCTCCGACAGATTTTTGGAAGCGTCCGTTATTGCCTTTGCGTATTCCTTGCGTTCCGTATCGGAAATATTATCCTCTTCAAGAAGCGTGGAATAATTTCTTATGACGGCGAGCGGTGTTTTTATCTCGTGTGAAACATTCGCGACAAAGTCCGTGCGGAGCGTTTCGATTGTCCCGAGCTCCTCGGCCATTTTATTTATATCATCTATAATGACATCGTATTCGTTTTTTCTGCGGTGATGCTCGTTTATTATCCGCATCCTGAAGTCGCCCTTGCCTATACGCTCGGTTGCGTCGAGAATCCGTCTTGTCGGCTTTTCTATTGTTACGCCTCTGTAAATCACGACACCGACGGTGTAGCCGAGGCTGATAAGCAGTGCCGTGCCGATAATCTTAACCTGTGAAATTGTGGCGATTCTCGGATCGAGCGGCAGCACGAAAAACACGACGCTCGCGCAAAGAAGCGTACTTAAAAGAATCCCCAGAAAAACGAGGAGGTAGTTTTTTATGTCGAATACGCTTTGTTTTACACGCCGGTTTTTCTCGGGACGCCTGATGACCTTCATAATAGTACCTCCGTAACAGGCAAAAAATATTTAAGATATAGGTCGGTTGGGTGAAGCCTGTAAGTGTGGAGTGTGAAGAGTGGAGTGTGGAGTGCTTCAGAATGCAGAATATCGCAGACAAAAATCATCCGATGAAAGATTTTTAGTGCGGTAACTAAGGCGGATTAAATGCAGCGGTCTGCAATAAAAAGAAAAAAAGTCCTGCAGATTTGAATTACAAACTGACACGGGGAGGACAACTCCACACTCCACACTCCACTCTCGGAAGCCCCCCCGGCCCCTCATTGCTAATTGCTAATTGTAGCTTTATACCCCAGCCCTCTCACTGTATCAATCTCAAAATACGGGCAGGCGGCAAGCTTTTCTCTTATTTTGGCCATATAGACATCAACGGTTCTGGGACCTGTGGAGCTTTCCGCACCCCAGAATTCCTCCATAAGCTGAAAACGTGTAAATGTCTTGCCGGGGTAGGAGAGCAGCTTGAACAGAATATTAAATTCCCTTACGGTAAGCCCCAGCTCTTCGCCGTCGCATTTCGCTACATACGCGTCGGCATCCATTGCAAATCCGCCGACGGTAAGCGTCTTGGAGCTTGCGATTTTCGAGCGGCGCATAAGGGCGTTTATTCTCAGAAGCATCTCGTTGAGATCGACGGGCTTTGTCATATAGTCGTCTATGCCGGCGTTGAAGCCCCTCTGTTTTGAATCGAAATCGTCAAGCGCGGTAACAAACATCATGGGGATATCCCTGTTGTGGACACGCACGGCGGTTGCGAACTCAAAGCCGTCAATATCCGGCAGCATTATATCCGCTATTATAATATCGAATTTTGACGAAAAGAGCATGTCATACGCTTCTTTTGCGTTTTCGCACCCGGTCGGATTAAACCCGTTCTTTCTCAGAAACGCACACATGGAGCGGTTAAGCTCCCGATCGTCCTCTAATATTAATACCTTAAACAACTGTATAACTCCTTTGCTTGTAGTTTGATTATAAAATCAGTCGATTGATTAAGCCTGACAAGTGTGTCGTCGGGCAAGAGTGGAGAGTGGAGTGTGGAGTGTGGAGTGGTGTATCGCTCCATGCTGAAATTACGGTATGTCATCGATAAAGTTATAGGTCGGCTTTAACGCATTGAAGTTTTGCCGATTAAAACTCCACACTCCACTCTTCACACTCAACGCTTACTTTTTTTGTTTACTCTGACTTGTCTGTTATTTTGCACTTGCATTATTTAAAGTACATATAGACCTGGCACTTGATCATCCCGTTATACAGCTTTCTTCTTTTATCTGCTTTTCTTCCGAACAGCTTTTCGAAGTCCTCGTCCGCCGTGATTATTTCATAGCTTCTGCCGTGCATGCGAACAAAGCGTTCGCCGAGCGTTCTGTATATTTTATGTGCCGCCTCGGCATCAAGCAGTCTTTCACCGTACGGCGGATTGCATATGACAGTCGCCTTTTCGGTCACGGGTTCAAAGTCCTTTACGTCGGCTTTTTTGAATGTGACATATTTTTCGACGCCGGCTCTTTCGGCGTTCTCCTCGGCGATTTTAAGTGCCTCGGGGTCAATGTCCGAGCCGTAAGCGTGAAACTCTATGTCATGGCGTTCGAGTGCCCTGGCGTCCGCGCGTTCCTTCTTCCAGACGGAGGGCGGGCACTGGCTCCACATTTCCGCAGTGAAGCGTCTGTTAATTCCGGGTGCGATGTTAAGTGCCATAAGTGCGCCCTCGATTATAATCGTACCCGAACCGCACATGGGGTCATAGAGTGTATGATAGTGCCTTAAGTGCGCGAGTGAGCACAGCGCCGCCGCGAGTGTCTCTTTAAGCGGTGCGGCATTGGCTGCGGGACGGTAGCCCCTCTTGTGAAGTCCTCTGCCCGATGTGTCAATAAACAGTGAAACTTCATTTTTCATTATCGAAAACTGAATCTGATACATACTGCCCGATTCTTCAAACCACGGAAGGTGATAGACGGTCTTGAGCCTCTCCACAACCGCTTTTTTGATGATTGCCTGACAGTCGCTCACGCTGAACAGGTCGGAGTTGAGCGAATAGCCCTTTACGGGGAACTGATCCGCTTTTCCTATCCATTTTTCCCACGGCAGAGCCTTTGTCCCCTGAAACAGATCCTCAAAAGAATGTGCTTCAAATGACCCGAGCATGACAAGTATTCTCTCGGCATAGCGGGAACGGATATTTGCCCTCGCCAGAGTGTATTCATCGCCCGAAAAAAGCACTCTGCCGTTTTCGGCACGCACATTTTCGGCGTTCATTTCCCTTAATTCATCGGCTATAAGTCCCTCAAGCCCCAAAAGACACGGGACACAGAAATTTATTTGCATAGTATTCTCC
>CAVFUV010000232.1:0-3458 GCA_963625735.1 bacterium | reverse complement strand
CGTTTCTGAAAAGTCCCGAACTGTCTTCTTCCACGGCTCCGATATGGTCGGTGTCCTGATGGGTAATGAGAATGTGAGAAATGCTCTTCGGGTCTATTCCGAGCCAGCCCATCTTTTCCGCAAGTCGGTCATAGTTATAACCCGCATCTATCATAAGAGTGGTATTGTCTTTACGGTAAAAGAAAATATTTGCGACCCACTCGCGCACGCAGGCGACATTTTCGTCTATCCAACCTGTGTTCAGCGGCTTGAAAATCTCCTTGCCACGATAGAATCTGCTCATCGCTTTTCTTTGAAATTCGGTAGCCTTCTTTGACATTTATATTTCTGCTTCCTTCCCGAAAATTATCAAATGAGAATCAACTCAAATCAAGTTAGCGGCCTCTAACCGCTCTGCTTTAGAAAAGCCGCTTTCTGCGGCTTTTCTGCGGTCATGTATATCAACATCTTCCTATTTTATAATTAAAATGCAGAGAAATCAAGATGGTAATGGCCTGTTTTTTTCTAAACGGATGCTTTTTTTGAGAAAAAATGTTCTCTCGAGAGAATTTCATTGGCTGTCGGTCGGTTTGATTCCTTATTTGAGAAGTCCCGCTCCGAATTTATGGGAAAGGTACCCGTTTATTACTCGCTGATTATCTCTGTAGCTCGGTCAACACTTCGCTTACCTTTTTCCACGCTTCATCGGCTTTGCCGCAGGATACTTATCCGCAACCTCCAAATACAGAAGCTCCAGATCATCGTCATGGTTTTCGTCGGGCTCTTCATAATCCAGCTTCTTCAGCAAAACCCACTCAAACGAGTCGGGGTCGGCATTGTAGGCTGACTGCATTTCACGGTTCGGCCACGAGCCAAGCTTGAGCTGAAATGAGGTGCCGTTAAAATCAGCTTTGACATCCTTTGATTTGGCAATCCACATACTGTCTCCGCTTTTCCAGCAGACAATTCCCATATCGGGGCGGCGATTGGCATAGGCTTCCTTCAAAGCCTTTCTTTTCTCTTTGTCCATATCTTTTTTTACTCCATAAATTACAATTTTTCTAAAATTCCGACAGATTCGCGCGTTGTGTTTCTTAACCGCCGCACAATTCGATATCTGCGGACAAGTTACGGAAATATGGTGCGCCAAACACATGATTTCGTTGTATTAGCTCATAAACATCAAACCTTCACATTCGGATTCAGATACTGTCCGTGTTTTTTCGTTTTGCTCCCATATTGAATTGCAAATTTGGGGCAGCGATGAAGGCATCCGAGGCACATAACGCACTTATCCTTTACCCAGACGGGTTTTCCGTCCGCCATTCGGATGGCATTCACCGGGCACTTTTTCTCGCACAGGCCGCAGCCAATGCAGCTGTCTTCCACACGGAAATTTGCGGTCTTGCGTGCTTTATTATTGTTGTGGTAAATTGAAATTGTAACAGCTCGACCTAATAAGATATAATCTTAGGAGGAAACGAGGTATGTCACAAATGCATCAACATTACGAACCGGAATTCAAGAAAAAGATTGTTCGTCTTCATCTTGAGGAGGGAAGATCCCTCAAAAGCATTGAAGCTGAATATGGAGTATCACATGCGAGCATATCCAACTGGGTAAAGCAGCTCCGCGAAGAATGCCAAACAAATAAAGAAGCCAAAACCGATTACGATTCCATGAAGGAAAATCTTAAACTAAAGAAGCAGTTAGCTGAGCTTCAAAAGGAAAATGATTTCTTAAAAAAAGCAGCGGCATTCTTTGCAAAGGAAATCGGATAGAGGCTTACCGATTCATCCAAAAATACTATAAAACCTTTGGCTTACGGTGGCTCCTTAGAAGATTTAACATCTGTCCAAACGCCTACTATAACTTTTTAAAAAATCGTAAGTCAGAGTACAAAAAACAAAAAGAAAATATCAAGGCTTCCATTAGCGAGATTTACCATTCTCATGGTGGAGTTGACGGTTACAGAACCATTCGTGCTTACTTGTTACGGAAAGGAATAAGCATCAGTAATCTCACAGTTCACAAGTACATGAATACAGAGCTACAGCTTTTCTCGGTCTCTCGTAAGAAGAAACCCAACTATGCTCGGGGCGAGGCTCATAAGGTTTTTGAAAACAAGCTAAAACAAGACTTTAACGCATCTGGGATTAATCAGAAATGGTGTACGGATTTCACTTATCTATTTCTGACGGATGGCTCCAAACGTTACAATTGTACGATTATCGACCTCCATGACAGAAGTGTTATAGCTAGCATTACGGATAAAAATATCACCGCCGATTTAGCTAAGAGAACCCTTGAAAAAGCGATAAAATCTCAACCTGGAATCGATGTTACGAAATTGATGATTCATAGCGATCAGGGCAGCCAATACACATCTAAGGAGTTCACAGAATTCTGCGAAGGATTAGGAATAACGCAAAGCATGAGCAAAGCGGGATACCCATACGATAATGCTCCGATGGAGAGGTATTTCAATACCTTAAAGAATGACCTCATCAATCAGCACTACTATCACACAGAAGAGGAACTCTACACTGCTATCGAAGAATTTGCGTACGTCCAATACAATCATGTGCGTCCGCATTCTTATAACAAATACAAAACGCCTTATGAGGCACGCTATGGGGTTGCATAAATCCCATAGCAGAAATTAGGTTGAAACGTTACAAAAAGGCTTGACCAGAACATATCCATCATTTTACCTATCTTTCTTAAGACACATAAACAACCTAGAAATATCGATTTAGCATAATTGCAATCTATTGATTTCCCCCTATGCTTACCCAAATCGGAAATCTCATCATATAATGAGGCGCAAAATATTTTCATTAATTCTTCTAGCAATGTGAAGTCTATCTAAGCATCTATAGGAAGGCGAAAGCCGAAACAAACAGATATCATTATACTCGTAATAATTTGAAATCTATCAATGTCCGCCTCTTTATCACCGCTTTTTTCCTTGGATAACTAATTCCTCTGAATTGTCATCCTCAAGCAAAATCTCCGAGTGCCTATCTTGCCACTCAATCAAGCTCTTCTTACTCACCTTGCAAAGCGTTCCGTGCTCTGTCACAAGCATCACCTTTGCGGTTGCCTTATTACCTATTCTATCATAAAGTCTTCCGGCACTGATGCTGTCTCCAATTACGGTATAGGGGCTGTTCGCAACATGCCCGATATCACCGATGCCCTTCATGGAAACTTTAATTGCTTCCTTGTCATACTGATTGTCCGGTTCCTTAATAAGCTTCACCTTCATACCGGGTTTCAAAAATTCATTCCCGTGATAATACTTTGTTCCTGTCAATGTGATAAATACCTTTGCCATAGTTGTTTTCCTCCTTTAATTTGCGTCATAGCTGCATTCTTCAAAAAATCTACAATTAAGGCAGCAACCGCTGCATTTTTTGAGTGTTTTTCGCTTCTTCCAGCGTAACCAGTACATTAGTCTCCGCACACATTCCACC
>CAVFUV010000231.1:0-3478 GCA_963625735.1 bacterium | reverse complement strand
CTTATAAGCCTCTGCAAAATAGACCTCATGGGTCATCATACCGTAAATTTCATTCTCGTATCTGTTGGGGCTGGAGTTGATTTTAAGTTCAAACGTAAGGGGAGCGTCAAAGCCGCATTCCGCGAGACGTTTTGCGTTATAATTCCAGTCGGCAATGCCGTCAAAGGGCAGAAGATGTAAATCATCGTGCCAGGTTATTTTTCCGATGTAATCCTTTACACCTAAATTATCGTTTAAATGTGTGCCGAAAAGTCTGTCGCCGTACATCGCAAGCAGATTTCTTGAGTCATTGTAGCACATCTCATGGCCGGAATCCCAGCAGAAACCGACATTTTTTCTGTCTTTGAAATTGCCGAGAACCGCCGCCAGAAAATCATCACCCTCGGTGTTTTCGAACGCGATTTTTATGCCGTACTTCTGTGCGAAATCTATAACATTGCCGTAATGCTCAAGTCCCGATTCGGACGGCGAGGGGATATTGTCAAAGCCTATCCACACATGCGACACCATAAGCTCTATATTATGATTAACACAGAACATTACACTGTCAATAAGTTCCTTTTCGGCAATTTTCGCTTCTTCTTTGTCGTCACTCCACATATCGGCGCATTTCCCGAACGGGGCGTGCAAAGATTGTATCTTGAGTCCCGTGTCCTTTATTGCGGCGAATATCTTTTCGTTGTCGTTCTTTTTGTCGAGACACCAGAAAACGCACTCAAACCCCGTCTGTTCTATGAGCTTCGGCTGCTCATAAAGAGGCAATTTGAATGAATCCGATAAATTTATGCACAGCTTCTGATCTTTCATAGTCGAAACCTCTTTTCCGTTATATTATAGCACATATGAACGAAATATGTGCATTAAAGTTATTCAACACTTGGTTTAAGACTGTTGAATAAAAATTGATTATCAAAAAAATGTCGGTGAAAAAACATATTGTCGACGAGTGTTGTCAAAACAGCATACACCGCCGTTATTGTCCGTTGCAATAAAAATGAACATTCTGTAAAATTATTTTGTCCTTTGCATTTTGCGAAGTTCAAAATAAAAGAGGTGACCGTATTTAACGGCACAAAAAGGAGAAAATCATGTCAGAACAAAACAACGGAAAAGTCAAATTCTTTTCAAAGCCCCCGAAGGGCAAAATGACGACGCTCTTTGTCGTTTTTCTGTGGATCATTCTTTGGAATGTCATCTATCAGGCACTGCATCATCAGTTAAGCGAACTGCCCATCCCGATTGAGAACTGGTCGTTCTTTATCTGTGTTACCGTTTTCTTTATGCAGGAAGAGCTCTCTCTTATGCAGCGTTTCTGGCACACGCTTGTCGGCGGTGCTGTCGGACTTTTCCTCGCCTGTGCCGTGGTAGGCGGATGCACCCTGCTTGCAAAAGCCGGACTTTCATCACTGCTTGCGGTTATAATCATGCTTGTTATCACAATCGGCATGCTTATACTTCTGCACCCCTATTGCCCGATGGTATTCAACAATGTCGGTTTTATCTATTTTATTGTATCGCTTATCGATTCCTCAACCACGATAGAAATGCTCCCGTCCAATCTTGTATCACTTGCCACAGGCAGCATCTGCCTTAACCTCGGTGTTGTTGCGGTGCTGACTATATTAAAAACCGTAAAGGCGAAAAAAGCAAGCAAATAATCGCATTCTACGATAATTTGTGCTGTTTAATGTATTGACAGCAGATGTCGGAAGCTGAGCGGGCAGAAGCCGCTGAGAGAGTGTGGAGTGTGGAGAGTCGAGTGTGGAGTCGGCTTTGTAAACCGAGAGTGGAGTACGAAGTCGGCTTCACAATGAATATGGCTTTTTTTGAAAAAAAGCTGAAATGTTTGCGAAGCTTTATAAATCCAAGTCCGCAGGACTTCCGACATTCTTAATTTTTAATTGTTAACTGTTTTGCATTTTACACAAAAATTCGTCCCAAACACGCTATTTTTCTCTTGCAAGTTCAGAATTTGTTTGATATAATGAGTCCGTTAATAGGAATTTAACACTGTTCTAACATTTTGAGAGGTGTATAATTGTGTCAAAAAATTCTAAGTGCTTAAAGAAGGCACTCACAGCCGCGGCTGTCGGTGTCGGTGCATATTACGGTGCCGGCGGACTTCTCTGCTACGGCGTTCTGTCAAGACATGCAGTCAACAAGGCTCCCGAGGAGTCCCTCAACAATCCCACAAATATGCATCGTTATCTTAACGATGAAAATTACCGTCTCGCAGATGACTGGTATATAGCGAATACCCCCGCCGCAAAGTCAATTGTAAACAGAAGCGGCAAGACAATCCATGCCGAGGTTATCTATGCAAAAAATCCCTCAAATCTGTGGGTTGTGCTTAATCACGGCTACACGTCCCGCCCCCGTTCAATGGCTCTGCAGGGCAGACATTTTTCGGAGCTTGGATACAATGTTCTTATGCCTTACATGAGAGGTCATCGCATCAGTGAGCACAAATATTGCTCCATGGGCTATTTTGACAGATATGATGTCTGCGACTGGATTAACTATATCGTTTCCATGGATTCCGATGCCAGAATCGTTATCATGGGCTGTTCCATGGGCGGTGCCATAACAATGCTGGTAACAGGCGAGGAGCTTCCCGACAACGTAAAGTGCGCTGTTGAAGACTGCGGCTACACAAGCTGTTACGACGAATTCGGCGAGCAGATTACAAATATCACTCATCTTCCGAAATTCCCGTTCCTCAATGCCGCCGACAGCTTTTCGAAGGCTTTCCTCGGATTCGGCTTTGAAGAGTGCAGTCCCATAAATGCTGTCGCGAACAGCAAGACCCCGACACTGTTTATCCACGGCGAAAAGGATACATTTGTGCCTTTCTGGATGCGTGACTATCTTTATGAAGCATGCTCAGCCGAAAAAGACAAGCTCGATGTCCCCGATGCCGAGCATGATATGTCCTGCTTCCTTCACCCCGAGCTTTACTGGCCTAAGGTTGACGCTTTTGTTGCTAAATACGTTAAATAAAGTCAGCAAGGAATAAGGAGCAGTTAGCAAGGAGCAGTTAGTAATCAGCTGTTTGTATGGCAATCTGTTTTATATCCGATAATTAAATTTGGCTGTCGTAAATCGGCAGCCTTTTTTTCTGTGAAATCATGTCGACAGCATAAATTATTGTCCGTTAATATGGACTTCAAGCTGTATTTTGCGTTCTGACGGCGGAATGTTGCTTGAAATGGGTGTGCGCATATGCTATACTTATGATATATTCACGGTTGCGAGAATGAGGACTATGTAATTTGTTGCTGTTATACCTATATAGTTTCGTCAAAAGAAACTTCCGTGTGGAAAATAATCTTTAAAGAATACAAAACAGTCAGGGAGATGTAAATTATGAAAATCTGTAAATACTGCGATTCTGAAAATCGCGATTCGGTGACGACTTGTCCGTTTTGCGGAGCACATGAATTTAAATACAAATGTAATAATTGCGGAACAGTATTTG
>CAVFUV010000230.1:0-3490 GCA_963625735.1 bacterium | reverse complement strand
CCTATATTTATCGTTCAAAAAAAATTTCATGAAGGAATGGAAGGCTTATGCAAATTAAGGCACACAACGTAAGCAAGAAAATAAACGGCAACCTGATTGTCGACAATATCAACATTACACTTGAAAGCGGAAATATTTACGGCTTCATCGGAGCAAACGGCTCCGGAAAAACCATGCTGCTGAGATTACTGACAGGGCTTATCATCCCGACAGAAGGAGATATTTCCGTAGACGGCAAAATTCTTCATAAGGATATTTCATTCCCGCCGAACACCGGACTTTTTATTGACAAGCCGGAGTTTATTCCATATCTGAACGGCTTTGACAATCTTTGGATGTTGGCAGAGATCAGACACAAAATAAAGAAAGATACAGTCCGTGAATGGATGAATTTTTTTGAGCTTGACCCTTCCTCAAAAAAATGGGTTCGCAAATATTCACAGGGAATGAAACAGAAGCTGGGAATAATTCAGGCTATTATGGAAGATCCCGATTTTCTGGTGCTTGATGAAAGCTTTAACGCACTTGATGAAGCGAGCGTCAACAAATTAAGAGAAGTACTTGCGGACTTCAGAAAAAAAGAAAAACTGATTGTAATCACTTCGCACAACAATGAAGATATCGAGATGCTGTGTGATAAAACCTTCAAAATATCCGGAGGACGCATCGTTGAATAGCATTACCGTCCGCACACTCTTCATCACCGCGTAAATCCACCCTACCCTGTCCGAATAATTCCGCATTCTTTTTTCTGCATTAAAAAAGCGTCCTGCCGCCCGACAAGACACTTTTTTTTATCTAACCTCTTGCGAAGCCATACGATCCAAGACACAAAGTGTCTTCCGAAATTGTTAATTGTTAATTGTTTTCTGCTTCTTCTCCGCTTTAACCACTTCTTTTTTTGCCGCTTTTTTCTTCTCCGCCTGTTTCTTTTTCCGCTGCTCCGCTTTGGCTTTTTCGGTTATTCTGGCAAGTGTTTCCTTTGTCTTTTTGTTAAGCTCGGCATACGCTTTTGAAGACACAGGCATATCGGCGGTTTCGGCCTTTATCTTTTTGTCCGCATGCTCTGCCAGAGAGTTTTCGAGCTTGTCAAAATCAAGAGGAATAAACTTTCTTCCCGCATTCCTGCACTTCGCTTCATAGATTTCATGAAGATCCGAATATCCGACAAGCTGTTCTTCACGGCGTGTTTCAAGCGTTTTAAGGAAGTTTACGACAGCCGCCTTGCGAAGTCTGCCGCCGTCCGTCTGCTGTCCGCCTATATCGTTCTGACGGTTGGAGTTATCGGTATGTCTGTCAAGATATTCTCTGCAGGCGCAATATGCCTTCTGAAGCTGATCATAATATGAAAAGAATTTTCCGCCCTCCGCAAGAAAAGCTGTTGTATCAAGAACATTCTGCCACAGGTCCTTATGTGTGCTGTGTACATCCGCACTGTTCGCGACAAGAAGCTTTACATATCCGAACGCGAGATAGTCGTCCTTCATCATGTATGTGCCGTCGTCGACCGTGCGGGGCTTTTCTTTTTCGGGAATGTTTATTTCTTCGTCATCATCAATAAATGTGCTGTCGGCGTTTTCTTCCTTATGCGGTTCGTCTGCCTTGCCGCAGACCTCGGTCTTAATCGACTTTCCGGGTTCGGTTTTATTGAACTCATCGGCGGTAAGATTATTATCCTTTTCAAACGCCTTTAAGAACTCATCACACCATTTTTTTACAACCGCGACCTTTTCCGCAAAGTCCTTGTCGCTCCTCGTGCCGGTCGGAAAACGGCTTTCGGCATCGGTTTCATTCACACCGTTAAAGCCGCACCTTCTGTAAACCAAATAGAGCTCGTCATATGCGACTCTGAGCTTTCTCGGTGTTATATCTCTGTTGTTCTTTCTGTCTTCGGCATATACATTGATAAAGCAATCAAGCATATCAAGCTTCCCGGGGTTGACTATATCCAGCTGTTCGGCCGTTCTGCTTGTCTCGGGAGAGCTTTGGAGAGTTTTCTTTATTCCGTCAAATAAAGTGCACCTGTCATCGTACTCCTGTTCATACGCCGGCTCTCTGTTTACGGCGTCAAACATTCTGTTGAGCTTGTAGGCGTTGTTCCACCTTGACGGACTTAAGTTGTTTTTATCGAGAATATAACGGACTATATCCTTCATTTTATCGGGATTTTTCCCGGCAAAATCCTTCCACGCGTCATCGTGAATGCTGTTGAATTTGCTTATAATCCGGTCAAGTACTTCTTCATCGGTATATGTCTTTTTCTTGTTGATAACCGCACGCCTTATGGGAGCGACGTCAATCATCTGACAGCCGCTTGTTCTGACGCTGTTTTTGCCGACATTGAAGCACAGAATCTGATTAAGTCTCGGATTTCTTTCGTTTGTCTTTGTGCCGTCTCTGAGTATCACATCAAGAGAAACGGTATTTTCTATGCCCAAAATCTGGTCGTAGTATGTAATCGACCTTTTTTCTTTATTGACACCGACAAGTGTAACCGCGTGGTTTGTATTGGTATAAACCGACAGAGTTACGATCTTTTCTTTGTCCTTTGACCACTCGTCAAGCTTTGTCAGAATATCATCGGAGATATCGTCTATCGATTCATTCGCCTTTTCGGTCAGCTCTTTCTGATAGGCAAAATCCGTGAGATTTTTAAAAGCGGGACCGAACGCCGACATTACCGTTACGGGGTTTCCCGCGCCTAAATTTTTATTGTATTTAATAACGCCCTTAAGCTTTTGGGCCTCCTCGGGGTTACCGAAAATTCTGTCCGAAATCTCCCCGGGTTTTGCGAGACCGCTTATAAGCAGAGCCTTTACCACAATGTTTACATCCATTGAGCATTTTATAAAATCCGTGCCGGAGTTAACTATTACCGTTCTGTCCATCTCGATATCATACGGACGACCGTTGCGGTAAAGATGGACGGTTATGCGGTTATGCTCGGGATCATCGGTTATAAGCTTTTTGAACGCTTCATTATTATGCCTTATAAGCCCGTACAGCGGCGCGAGGATATAGCACAGGCCGTAGCCGGTAGAGTCCGACTGCTTTACTATGCTCTCAACCTTTTGAACATCCGCAGTAAGCGGCTCTGTTTTAAGGCTGTCAAATAACTTATCCGGGAAATATATCTTTCTACCCATGGCTTTATGTACATCCTTTAGTTAAATTCTTCCGGCAGGCTGTTCACGCTGCAAGAAGTAAGTATCCGGTATCCAGTGGTCAGTGGCCAGTGTCGCAGACAAAAATCATCCGGTGAATGATTTTTGGCGTGGCGACTAATGAGGACCGGCGGAAGCGGTCCGACAAACCGATAAATTAAGGAAGGCACACAGTGCCTTGAATTATAAAGCTTCGCAATTCCGTTTGCCGTTTATCATAGGCTTTCATGTCTGCGAAGCCTATATAAATCCAAGTCCGCAGGACTTCCGACATTCTTATGAACCTGTCAAGTTTTTTGGACAAATAAAGTTCGTAAAAAACTAAC
>CAVFUV010000229.1:0-3490 GCA_963625735.1 bacterium | reverse complement strand
GTTTTCTCGGATAACTCCGGTAAGCGTAAGTAATACAAAAAGAAAAACCGCCCACACTCCCAAAGTTGGCGGTTTTTTCTTTAAAACTCATACAACGAGGGCGTAGCCGTCTGCGACGGTTCGTCTCTTCGGTTTTATTGTACATCATATCGTCGTTTTTGTCAACACAGGAAAAACAAAAAAGAATTTATTCGTGTCGAAGTGAAGAATATTGTTCCGTTAAAAACCAAATCGGGATTTATATTGTCGCTTCGACTTTTTCGTTATTTTCTTATATTGCACTTATCTTGAATTTGATATATACTCAATATAAATTCACTAAGGAGTTTGTTTATGAAATCACTTGTTCTTGCCGAAAAGCCGTCCGTTGCGAGAGATCTCGCGCGAGTGCTCGGCTGCAATAAAAGCGGCGACGGCTGTCTTATCGGCGCAAAATATATCGTTACATGGGCTTTGGGGCATCTTGTGACGCTTGCCGATCCCGAAATGTACGACGACAAATATAAGACGTGGTCGCTTGAGACACTGCCGATGCTCCCCGACAAAATGAAGCTTGTTGTTATAAAGCAGACCTCAAAGCAGTTTAACGCCGTGTCAAAGCTTCTCAAAAGCCCCGAAGTCGGTGAAATTATCATCGCTACCGATGCCGGGCGTGAGGGCGAATTGGTTGCACGCTGGATTATAATGAAGTCCGGTGTAAAGAAGCCTATGAAGCGTCTGTGGATTTCTTCTCAGACCGACAAGGCTGTGCGTGAGGGCTTTAATAATCTGCGTCCGTCTGCCGAGTATGATAATCTCTATCGTTCCGCTCAGGCGAGAGCCAACGCAGACTGGTATGTGGGGCTTAACGTCACCCGAGCTCTTACGTGCAAATATAATGACCGACTGTCCGCCGGGCGTGTTCAGACTCCGACCCTTGCCATGATTGTAAAGCGTGAAAAGGATATCCGCAATTTTGTCCCTAAGGATTACTATACCGTTCGCGGTGTTTTTGAGGGCTTCAACGGCACCTTTGTCGACAAAAACGGCAATACACGCTTTAGTGATGAGGAGTTTGCCCGCAGTATCGTAAAGCAGTGTACCGGCGTCCCCGCCACGGTGTCGGAGCTTAAAAAGACGTATAAACAGACACCCCCTCCTGCGGCATATGATCTGACGGAGCTTCAGCGTGACGCCAATAAAAAATACGGATTTTCGGCAAAGTACACGCTTGATCTGATGCAGAGCCTTTACGAAAATCATAAGGTTCTCACGTACCCCAGAACCGACTCAAGATACATTACCGCCGATGTCGCACTGACGATCAAAGACAGACTCAGGGCGATAAATTCGGGCGAGTACCGCACTCAGGCGGGCAGTCTTTTAAGACAGCCGAAGCTTCAGACGAAGTATATAGTAAATGACGCCAAGGTCACCGACCACCATGCGATTATCCCGACAGACGAGCCTGCCGATTTTTTCAGAATGTCGGGCGATGAGAAAAAGATTTATGATCTTGTTGTACGCCGTTTTATGGCGGTACTGTCCGCACCGTACGAATATGACGAGACTGCGATAAAAATCACGGTCGGCAAGAGTATTTTTACAGCCAAAGGCAACACCGTACGCTGTGCCGGATGGAAAGACGCTTACGGCAATCTGTCCGATGAAGACGAGGACGAGGATTTTGAAAAACGTGCGCAGAATCTGCCGACACTCAGTCAGGGCTCTCGCATAAGGGTTCGTGAAATAAAGGTTGTGTCGGGCAAGACAAAGCCGCCCGCGAGATATACGGAGGCAACGCTTTTGTCCGCAATGGAGCATCCGACGGAGCAGATAGACGATAAATCACTTCGTGACGCGCTCAAAGAGACGGGCGGTCTCGGAACTCCCGCCACTCGTGCGGATATTATAGAAAAGCTGTTCGCAAACGGCTCGGTTGTCAGAAACGGCAAGGAGCTTCGCCCGACCCCGAAGGGTGAACAGCTTGTTGAGCTTGTCCCCGAGGAGCTCAGAAGTGCCATGCTTACGGCAAAGTGGGAGCAGACGCTCTCTGATATCGGCAGGGGCAAGGCCGATATGAATAAGTTTATTGCGGAGATAAAAAAATACGCCGCTTCTCTTGTCAGTGACGTAATTAAGAGCGACGTAAAATATCGATATGACAATATGAGCCGTGAAAAATGCCCGAACTGCGGCAAATATCTGCTTGAAATAAACGGCAAGCATGGCAAGAGCCTTGTCTGCCCCGACAGAGAGTGCGGCTACCGAAAAGGAGTCAGCCGTACGTCAAACGCCCGCTGTCCCGACTGCCACAAAAAAATGGAGCTGAGAGGCGAGGGCGACAAGAAAATTTTTGTCTGCGCAAACTGCGGACACCGTGAACGACTTGCCGATTTTCAGAAACGATATGAAGAAAAATCCGACACCGCCGGACGCGGTGCAGTTGCGGCCTATCAGAAAAAACAGCGAGAGGAAGAGAAAAAGGCCGCCGCCGCAGCGTCACCGTTTGCGAGACTTAAAGATATGCTTAAGGATAATTCATAACATATTTGGGAATTAGCAAGGAGTCGCAAATCAGTATCCAGTATCCAGTTGCCAGTTGCCGGTGAAGTTTCGCAAAAGGCGGAGCTTTATAATTCAAGTCCGCAGGACTTCCTTAGTCACTGGATACCGACCACTGGATACTGGCCACTTTATTGCTCCTTGCTAACTTAAAAACACTTTGGAGATGAAATGTATGCGCTACTCTCTCGCCGTATTTGATCTGGACGGCACGATACTTGACACACTTGACGATTTGCATATAAGCCTGAATTTTGCTCTTGAAAAGCACTCTCTGCCCGGGAGGACGCTTGACGAAACAAGGGCTTTTGTCGGCAACGGAATAAGAAAGCTGATAGAAAGAGCCGTCCCTGTCGGCACGTCAAAAGAAATGACGGACGAGGTGCATAAGACCTTTACCGAGCATTATTCTGTCCACTGTGCCGACCATACGCACCCGTATGATGGAATTCACGAGCTTGTTATCTATCTTAAAAGCATAGGAATGAAAACCGCGGTTGTGTCGAATAAAGCCGACTACGGTGTGCAGTCGCTGTGCAAAAAATACTTTGACGGACTTTTCGATTACTGTGTCGGCGAGCGTGAGGGCGTACGCAAAAAGCCCTGCCCCGACTCCGTGAATAATGTCATAAAGACACTCGGAGAGAGCAAGGCGACAACCGTTTATATAGGCGATTCCGAGGTTGACATCGAGACGGCGAAAAATGCCGAAGTGCCGTGTATTTCCGTTTCATGGGGCTTTCGAAGCACCGAAGAACTCATAAAAAACGGCGCGGAGAAAATTGTTGATACGACGGAAGAGCTCAGGGCAGAGCTGACGGAGGCGTAAACGAGTGAGCAGCATGTCTGCCGGGTGTGAGGCTAATGCGGAATGCAGAAAACAGAATGCAGTGGACCTGTATAATAAAAGTGTACATTTGAAGTTCGTAATGATATAATGCAAATA
>CAVFUV010000228.1:0-3549 GCA_963625735.1 bacterium | reverse complement strand
AAGATATAAGAAATATCGCAATTATCGCACACGTTGACCACGGCAAGACCACTCTTGTTGACAAGCTTCTTAAGCAGAGCGGCACATTCCGTGAAAATGAAGTCGTAGCGGAGAGAGTTATGGACTCCAATGACCTCGAAAGAGAGAGAGGCATTACAATCCTCTCCAAAAATACTTCCGTAAACTACAAGGGCGTAAAAATCAACATAGTTGACACTCCCGGCCATGCCGATTTCGGCGGCGAGGTTGAGCGTATCATGACAATGGTTGACGGCGTTTTGCTTCTTGTTGATGCATTCGAAGGCTGCATGCCGCAGACACGCTTTGTTCTGTCCAAGGCTCTTGCGCTTCGCAAAAAGCCCCTTGTCGTTATAAACAAAATCGACCGTCCGGGCGCAAGACCCGACGAAGTCATAGACGAGGTTCTCGACCTGTTCATCGAGCTCGGCGCGGATGAAGACCAGATTGAATTTCCGGTTGTGTTCGCCTCCGCCCGTGACGGCTACGCCTCCCTCGATAAGGATGCCAGAAGCGGAGATATGCGTCCTCTTCTTGATGCCATTCTCGAATATATTCCCGCTCCCGAGGGTGACGAAAACGGCTCTCTTCAGCTACTTTTCTCAAGCCTTGACTATGATGACTACATCGGCAGAATAGGCATAGGCAGAGTTGAACGCGGTGAAATCCACGACGGCGAGCCCGTAATTCTCTGCAAGCAGGACGGCGAGAGAGAAAAGACAAAGGTATCCCGTCTTTATCAGTTCACAGGTCTCGGCAGAACCGAAACCACAAGCGCCAAAATGGGCGATATAGTCGCGGTGTCCGGCATTGAAGGACTCAATATAGGCGAGACCATATGCGATCCCGAGCACATCGAGCCGCTCCCGTTCGTCAAAATCGACGAGCCGACATTGTCGATGACCTTCCACGTAAATGACTCACCGTTTGCCGGGCGTGAGGGCAAGTTCGTAACCTCCCGCAAGCTTCGTGAACGTCTTTTCAAAGAGGTTGAAACAAACGTCAGCATGCGTGTCGAAGAAACCGACACCACCGACGCTTTCAAGGTATCGGGCAGAGGTGAGCTTCACCTTTCGATACTCATAGAAACCATGCGCCGCCAGGGATATGAATTCCAGGTATCAAGCGCAAAGGTTATATACAAGACAATCGACGGCGTGTTAAATGAGCCCATGGAGCTGCTCATTGTCGAAGTGCCCTCCGATTATGTCGGCGCGGTCATGGAGAAAATCGGCGCGCGTAAGGGCGAACTTGAAAATATGGGCACACGTGACGGCGGCTCAACTCACCTTGAGTTCAAAATCCCCGCAAGAGGACTTATCGGCTACCGTTCGGAGTTCCTTACCGATACAAACGGCTACGGCATAATGAACAACCTTTTCGCAGGCTACGAGCCGTATAAGGGCGAAATCCAGATGAGAGAGCACGGCTCAATCGTAGCTCACGAGACAGGTGAGAGCACCGGCTACGGTCTGTGGAACACGCAGGAGAGAGGCCGTCTGTTCATAGGACCCGGCGTACAGGTATACGAAGGCATGATAGTCGGCGAATGCTCCAAGGCCGAGGATATCGTATGCAACGTCTGCAAGAAAAAGCAGATGACAAATACACGTGCCGCAGGCAGTGATGATGCGTTAAGACTTGTTCCGCACGAGAACCTGAGCCTTGAACAGTGCATGGAATTTCTGTCGGATGACGAGCTGCTCGAAGTAACTCCCACATCTCTCAGACTCCGCAAAAAGATTCTGTCAAAAGAACAGAGAATGAAGCTGCAGTTTAAGAAGGGCTGACAGCAGGTATAAAGCTTCATTCATTGTGGAGTTTTGAACTTTTAACGTGGAGCTTCATGTAGTGTGGAGTGTGGAGAGTGGAGAGTGGAGTTTTGGGAGTGGAGTGAGGAGTCGGATTCGCAGGAGGCGGAGATTATAAAATCAAGTCCGCAGGACTTCCGAAATTCTTAACTCTTAATTCTTAATTGTTAATTGCCGAAAGTAAGGGAGGTATCACAATGGATAAGAACAAAGTTGAAGTGTCAATCGGCAGTCAGTCGTATACTATCGTGTCCGACAAGGCTCCCGAGGTTATAATCGCACTTTCAAATGACATCAACGAAAAGCTTAAAGAAATCATGAGCTCCGGAAGGATATCCCTTACGCAGGCTCTTGTTCTGGCGTCCTTTGACTTTGCCTGCACCGCAAAAGACAGCACGGCGGAAGCAAAGCTCTTAAAGTCAGAAATCGGCGAATATCTTGAGTCCGCAGAGCAGGCCATGACCGAGCGAGACAGACTCAAAAGAGAGAATGACAGATTAAAAGAAAAAATCAAGGGACTTAATTCCTGAGTTTTATTCGCAAAAAAAATTTCTAAAAGCGGTCGGTGGAGTTTTACCGTTGACCGCTTTTATTTATAACGGGGTGAAAATGTTGAAGGTAAAAAGAGAAGAAAAATCGGCAAAGAACAAGACACTCGACAAACCGCTTGAAGAGTGCAGAGAGTACGCCGACAGATGTGTCTGCCCCAAGGGTGACATAACTTCTTCGGATATGCAGAATGCGGTGTTCTGCGGAGACTTTTTCGGAATTGCACCCCGTCTTCCCGAAAACAGCTTTGATCTGATAATTGTCGACCCTCCGTACAATCTGCGAAAAGACTATGACGGAGAGGTTTTTTCTGTTGAAAAAGCTGAAAAATACAGCGAATTTACACGAAAATGGCTCAAAGAAATTGTGCGTGTCGCCAAAGACAACGCGACCGTTTATGTCTGCTGTGACTGGCGTACCTCCGTTATCGCCGCCCCGATTTTAAGCGAATACCTAACCGTCAGAAACCGCATTACATGGCAGCGTGAAAAGGGCAGGGGAGCCGCCGGCAACTGGAAAAATTCCATGGAGGACATATGGTTCTGCACCGTCGGAAAAAAATATTATTTCAATCTCGATGCCGTAAAGCAGCGCCGTATTGTAAAAGCTCCGTATAAAGCGGACGGTGTCCCAAAAGACTGGGAAGAAACCGACGGCGGCAAATTCAGAATGACATGCCCGTCAAACTTCTGGGATGATATTACAGTGCCGTTCTGGAGCATGGCGGAAAACACCGCGCACCCCACACAGAAGCCCGAAAAGCTTATCGCAAAGCTTATTCTTGCGTCGTCAAAGCCCGGCGACAGCGTGTTTGACCCCTTCGGCGGCTCGGGTACAACGGCTGTCGTGTGCAAAAAGCTCGGCCGTCAATTCACCCTCACCGAAAAAAGCGAGCTCTACTGCGCCTGGACTCAGATTCGCCTTGACGAAGCCGACAAAAACAAGAGGATACAAGGGCTTGAAGATGGGGTGTTTGTTAAGAGGTAAGCGGGAGTAGAATTAGCAATTAGCAATGAGCAATGAGCAATTGGACAAGGGTCCGGGGGGCAGGGACCGGGGACCGGGGGAAGCTTCGCACACGGGTAAGTGTGGGGTGTGGAGTTTGGAGTTTTGAGAGTGGAGTGTGGAGTCGGCTTTGCAAGGAATAAGATTATTATGGAATTTGAGTATT
>CAVFUV010000227.1:0-3570 GCA_963625735.1 bacterium | reverse complement strand
GGAAAGTTCTACGGAACCGGATTATATAAGCATGACCGACATAAGATCCATTTGAAACGGCAAATTTTTTTTCGGTTGCGAAACAATAACTCCACTTCTATCCGTTCGCGAAGCATCCCCGGCCCCCGGCCCCTGACTCCCGGCCCCTTATATGTTTATTTTATGTAAAATTGGGATTTATTCCCATTTTCCCTTGACAAATTCGAAATTCCGGTTATAATTTCTTTTGAAAATGAAATTCAGTCCCAAATTCGGCTCGGAGGTGTAAAAATGGCACATTATAATACACATCAGAAAAAAATGCTTGTCGATTTTTTGGGAAGTCACTCCGGGCGGGCGTTCTCGGTTGATGAAATCGTGTCCGCAATGTCCGACACCGAAAACGAAGCCCCGGGCAGAAGCACTGTATATCGCTTGTTAAACGGACTTTGCGCCGACGGCACTGTTAAACGCTTTCCGGAAGAGGGCGGCAACCGCTTTCTTTATCAGTTGGCAGGCGGCGAGGAATGCCATCATCATCTGCACCTTAAATGCAACGTCTGCGGTCGGCTGCTTCATATGGAAGACAACGTGTCCGATGAAGTCCTGCACATGATAGCGGGGGAGAGCGGCTTTGATGTCGATCGTGAACAGACCACGCTGTTCGGAAAATGCAGGGAGTGCAGAAATAAGTGAACAAGGAGCAGTGAGATAAACGGCTTACGCGTTTTTTTTATCACTTGTTCTAATGCATAATTCATAATGCAGAATGCATAATTTCGGAAGTCCTGTGGACTTGATTTTATAAGCTCCGCTGACATTTAAGCCCGTTTAATATGGCAGTCTTTCCGCTTGCGAAGCTTTATAATCCAAAACGCTACGGCGTTTTCCTTTATTATGCATTATGCTTTCTGCATTCTACATTAGCAACAGCTTCATGTCCCCTGACGGAAATGTTAAATGAAAGGAATATCCGAAATGAAAAATACAGTTAAAAAATATACATCGCTTATACTCGCCGTTTTTTCCGTCCTCCTATGTTTTGCTTCGTGCTCAAGTGACACCGACACTGCGGAGTCGACCGATTCGGCTGTGGCGGAGAGTGACAAGAAGTCAATTGTCTGCACAATCTTTCCGCAGTATGACTGGATTCGTGTTATCCTGGGCGACAAGGTGAGCGACTATAATATTACGCTTCTGTCCGACAAGGGTGTTGATATGCACTCTTTTCAGCCTACAGCGTCAGATATGAAAAAGATAGGGGAGTGTGCTCTGTTTGTCTATGTCGGCGACAGGAGTGAAACGTGGGTCTCGGGCGTAAAGTCAAGTGTCGGAACGGACAGCACAAAATTTGTCGGTCTGTCCGAAATCCTCGAAGGCTCTCTGACGAAAGAGGGCGAAGCCGTTGAGGCGGACGAAGACGACGGCGACACATACGACGAGCACGTCTGGCTCTCTGTTAAAAACGCCGAAAAATGCTGTCTGTATCTTGCCAATGTCTTAGGTGAAATCGACCCAGACAATAAAGACACATACAGCGACAACGCAAAAAAATATGTCCTTGAGCTTGCCGCGCTTGACGGTGAATACAGCAAGGCGGTATCATCCGCAAACAAAAACACCGTTATAGTCGCCGACAGAAACCCCTTTGTATATCTCTTTAACGATTACAATATAAAATACTATGCCGCATTTAACGGCTGTTCATCCGATACCGAGGCGAGCTTCAAGACTATTACCACTCTCTCCGCCGCCGCGGATGACATAGACGCAAAGGCACTTATTGTTACCGAAAGTACCGATTCAACCGTGGCGACATCAGTTATTTCCGGTATGGCAAAATCGGGCTGCACAAGCGTTGTGATGAACTCCATGCAGTCGATAAAAGCCGAGGAGGCACTTGTGACATCGTATATGAGCATCATGAAAAGCAATCTTAATTCACTTAAAGCCGCTTTGGGAGATTAAAATATGCCTCAGATTATCTGTGAAAATGTATCCCTCGGTTATGACTCAAAGGCTGTGACCGAAGGGCTTAATCTGAATATTAATGCCGGTGAATACTGGTGCGTGGTCGGCGAAAACGGTGTCGGCAAGTCGACATTCATAAAAACGCTTCTGGGACTTATAGCCCCTGTGTCGGGTGAGATAAAATTCTCGGACGGACTTAAAAGCACCGAAATCGGCTACCTGCCTCAGCAGACGGCTGTGCAGAGGGATTTTCCGGCGTCCGTTCGTGAAATAGTGCTGTCGGGCTGTCTCGGCGGCATGGGTCGCCGTCCGTTTTATTCGGCACAGCAGAAATCTCTCGCAACTCGGAATATGGAAAAACTGGGCATTACGGATCTTGCCCGCCGCTGTTATCGTGAGCTTTCGGGCGGTCAGCAGCAGCGTGTGCTTCTTGCGCGTGCTCTTTGCGCCACAAAAAGTCTTTTGCTTTTGGACGAACCCGTGGCGGGTCTTGACCCCGTCGGCGCGAGAGAAATGTATGAGCTTACAAAAACTCTGAATGATGAGGGCATAACGGTCATAATGGTGTCGCATGACATTTCATCCGCCGTAAAATATGCTTCTCACATTCTGCATATGGGCGAAAAACCGCTGTTTGTCGGCACTAAGGATGATTATATAAAAAGCTCTGTCGGCAGATTTTTTACGGGAACGGAGGACGATATAAATGAGTGAATTTCTGTCGTATTTCTCTTACCCATTTGTTCAGCGCGCTATAATCGCGGGTGTGCTTATAGCTCTCTGCTCGTCCCTTTTAGGCGTAACGCTCGTGCTCAAACGCTTTTCGTTTATCGGTGACGGACTGTCGCATGTGGCGTTCGGCGCGATGGCGGTGGCGGCTGTGCTCGGTATTACAAATCAGATGACGATAGTATTGCCGATTACGGTTTTGTGTGCTATAATACTGCTTAAGACCGGAAGGGGAAGAAAGATAAAGGGTGACGCCGCCGTAGCAATGGCATCGGTAGGGGCACTCGCCGTCGGGTATCTGCTTCTCAATATTTTCCCGTCAAAGGGGAATCTGAGCGGTGACGTCTGCTCAACACTGTTCGGCTCGACTTCCATTCTGACACTGTCGAATGCGGATGTGTGGCTGTGTGTTGTTCTCTCCGTATTGTGTGTAGCGGTGTTTATTTTCTGCTACCACCGTATTTTTGCCGTGACATTTGACGAGACCTTCGCCGAAGCCACGGGCACAAAGGCAAACGCCTATAATCTTGTAATAGCCGTTGTGTCGGCTGTAATTATAGTTCTCGCAATGAATCTTGTCGGGGCACTTCTCTGCTCCGCACTGATTATATTCCCCGCTCTTTGCGCCATGAGGGTATTTAAGAGCTTTAAGTCCGTTGTCATCTGCTCCGCCGTTGTGTCGGTCACATGCGCACTTATGGGACTTATACTCTCCGTCGCATTTTCAACCCCCGTCGGGTCGACGATAGTGGCGGTTGACATAGGGGCGTTTGTGCTCTTCTCGATTGTGGGAAGGAGAAGCAATTAGCAATTAGCAATTAGCAATGCAGGGTGTGGAGTTTGGAGTTTGGAGTGTGGAGTTGCTCCGCAAGAGGCGAAGCTATATATTTC
>CAVFUV010000226.1:0-3577 GCA_963625735.1 bacterium | reverse complement strand
TGACAACGGTGTCGGGGATTGTAATTTCATCGAGATAGTTAAAACACCCGGAAAGGTAAACGGCGAAAGTACGATCGCTTATGCTGAAATATGAACGCCCGGAAGGATAATACCCAAGCACAAGATCGCCTGCAGTGTCAAAATTATATGTATTTTTGAGCATTGCCAGATCTTCTTCGGAATACTGAGTATATACGGCACCGTCAATGGAAAGCAATGATTTGTTGCCCTGTGCCACATTTACGTTTTTAACTTCTGTGTTGTACCATAGGCAATGGTACAGATCAGCGGCGAATGTCGTGGGCAGGTTCAGTGTTTCAAAGGAAGAAAACGCATATTCCCCCGCGAAAGAAGTAATTCCCTCACCTATGTTAACGGTATCATAATATTCGGAACAGTAATACCAGCCGGGGATGTTGCTGTATTTATTGATTTTCAACTCACCTGTGCCGTTTATTGTCAGGGTGCGTGCCGCGGGGTCAACGGTCCATGTAAATGTGTTGTCTTCATCATCTGTCGATGTGCCGGAGAAAACAAGGCATGAAGTGTGCTCGGTATCGGTTCCGTACAAGATATGTCTGTCGTAATTTTTCGAGCTGACATAATGCTGAGCGGAATTTTCATAGCAGTAAATTGTTCGGTCAACGGACATAGGTGCCAGAAGCTCCGTAAAACTGTCGATAATAAGGTAAATACTTTCAGAATCGGTATATGAAGTTCCGAACCGGGCATTGAATCTTGTCAGCATTTCACTGTCCATTTCCGAATATGACGTCTGTGTTCCGCCGAAGAAACTGTATTCAAAATAAGAACGTGCCTCAATATCATCCCTAAGCCAATAGAAATATCTGTATTCCTCCGAATAGCATCCCTGATATACGTCGCTGTAATCAAGAACAGCGGTCATTGACTTGTTATTGATATTTTCGGCATATATCGCGTCGTCGACGTCAAACGATTCAACGGCAGCCGAAATTGTCAGATTTTTCAGAAAATAGGAATTTATACCCCGGTTGTAGGAATAAGTCTGCAGACTGTCGGGCAGAACAAGCGTTTCAAGAGAAATAAGATAGTTTAAGCTCTCTTCGCCTATACTCGTTACGCCTTCGGGGATAATAAGCTCCTTAAGAGAAATGTCGTACATAAAAACATATTTGCCGATAGTTTTAAGAGTAGACGGCAACGATACGCTTTCCATGTTGATAAGAGCCGCAAGAGCCGCATCACCGAGTCCGGTAATGCCTTCTTTAACTACGACATGTTTTATGTCCTTGATGTGACTGCCCCATGGCAGTGCGGAGACAGGCTGCGGATCTCTTGAAGAATAATCTGCGTTCAGCTGTTCTCCGAGTTCGACATTGACAACGCCTGTGCCGCCGATTGTAAGTGTGCCGGCTGAAGCGTCAAAAGCCCATGAATAGGTACTTTCCGCGTCGCCGTTTGCGGGGGCGGTGTTCTTTGTGTCACCGTCTGTCGGTGTGGTCGTGGTCTCTGCGGCTTCGGCCTTCAGGGCATAGAGCCCCGCTGTGCCAATGGGCATAATGCTTATAACCATAAGCAGTGAGAGCAGCAGAGAGAGTGTTTTTCTCATTTTTCGCATTCGTTTTCCCTCTTTTCTTTAATTTTTTCGACATTGCCGCAGAATGCATGTGCGGTGCTGTCGTTGTATTAAAATAACCGCTAAAGGCCTGCGTACACAAGCCGATAACGGTTAATTTACGATATTAAAGCAAAGCGATAGAAAAGGATATAGCTGTCTTGTCTGTCTGTCTGTCTGTCTGTCTGTCTGTCTGTCTGTGATTTTCGCAGAGTTCATCATATTTGTCAACCCTTTTTCTTCATAATCTTCATAATCTACCTACGATTGTATATTAGCAGAAACTGTCGGAGCTTGTCAAGGCATTTTAAACAAATTTTTTTATTTTTTTCAAAAAAGGTCAAACATATTTCGAATTTACAAAAATCATACGACAATATCGCCATATAAAACAAAGAATAATTGCTATACTGCCCGTCTTAAATAAAAAACTTTGACACTGTTCATAAAAATCCCCGATTAACATTTGACATTTTTTCGGCACGTACTATAATATAATCGTTAAATAATGTGTGGGCAACCGCACACGAAAGGAACATTAAAATGTATTACGAAATGACAATAGCCGGCTGCAAAAGACAGCTGCCCCTTTGCAAGCTTAACGACGACCTTATGATAGGTGCGTTTGTAATTTTCGGTGATGCCGAGCTGACCGTGGCGTGTGCCGCCGAGCTTCTTAAAAAAGCGCCGGAGTATGACTATCTGCTTACAGCCGAATCGAAGGGCATTCCGCTTATCCACGAGATGGCGCGTCAGCATGGTGACAGGAAATATTTTGTCGCTCGCAAAGCCCCCAAGCTCTATATGACGGGCGTATTTGAAGTCGATGTTCATTCCATTACCACAGCCAAAGAGCAGAAGCTCTATCTTGACACAGCCGATGCCGAGATTATGAAGGGCAAAAAGATACTTGTAATCGATGATGTTATCTCGACCGGTGAGTCACTCGCCGCACTCGAAAAGCTTGTTAACGCCGCCGGCGGTGAAATCTGCGGCAGAATGGCAATTCTGGCGGAGGGTGACGCACAGGACAGAAAAGATATTGTCTATCTTGAGAAGCTGCCGCTGTTTAACAATAAGGGTGAAGTGATAGAATAAAAGAGGTTTTATTATGAACAAAAAGATAAGACTTGCGATAATCGGAATTGCCGCGGCCACAGGATGTGCCGCAGCCGCAGTTCCGCTAAAAGCAATAATCGAAGCGAAAATCGGCGTAAGGAATCTGCCCGAGAATTTTACGATAACAGCTCATACAGGCTGCTGCGGAGCCGAGGCGAACACGCTTGAGTCCTCTGCCGTAGGCTTTGCAAACGGCGCGGATATATCGGAATTTGACCTTAACATTACTTCCGACGGCACGCCCTGCCTTTCGCATGATACCCCGAAAGAGGGCGAGCCGATTGTTACGCTTCAGTCCGAGTTTGAGTTTTTCGCTCCGTTTGAAGACAAGAAGCTGAATGTTGACGTAAAGACGACCAAGGTGCTTGACAGCATTCTTGAAATCGCCGAAAAGACGGACGTAAAAGACAGAATTTTCTACACCGGTATCGGCATTCAGGATGTAGCGGCGGTTAAGGCAAAGACACCCGAAATCCCCTACTATCTCAACTGCGAGGTGTCCGAGAACATTCTTGACGACAAGGACTGCCTTCAGAACTTTATTGACGGCGTCAAAGAGACCGGTGCGATAGGTCTTAACATGCACTTTTCTAACGGTTACAAAAAGCTGATTGAAGCGTGCCACGAAAACGGTCTGGAGGTGTCGCTGTGGACAGCGTACAAGGTAAAGGATATGCTTAAATGCCTTGCGGTGTCGCCCGACAATGTCACAACAACGCATCCCGATACGCTTCGCAGAATTATCAATATTCTGAAGTGATTTTACAAAATAATAAAATTTACTATTGACTTTTAGCGAGTCGGTATGTATAATCCCATCTTTGACAGTTCCAACACGCCAAAACGGCTGCAATCCCCGTA
>CAVFUV010000225.1:2058-3661 GCA_963625735.1 bacterium | reverse complement strand
CTTCAAATGTACACTTTTATTATACAGGTCCAATGCATTATGAATTATGCATTCTGCATTGTTTTGCCTTGCTCCATACATTACCGTCGCAAAAAAGGTTACATATCACTTATTATTAATTGAGAGTTGCGGAAAGGGTATCTCAATCCCATTCTCATCAAACGCATACTTAACCTGCTTTATTATATCAAAATAAACATCCCAATAATCCGTCGATTTGCACCACACACGAACGGTGTATTCGAGTGCGCTGTCTTTATGTGCAGAGAGACGTGCAAAGGGTGCGGGGTCTTTAAGAACAAGCGGATGGTCGGTGCACACCTTCATAAGAACGCTCTCTACTTTATTTATATCATCATTATATGAA
The DNA here is from genome assembly GCA_963625735.1 of bacterium. Classification (GTDB taxonomy): domain Bacteria; phylum Bacillota; class Clostridia; order Oscillospirales; family Acutalibacteraceae; genus RUG806. Next base: position 3,294 of record CAVFUV010000225.1, on the reverse strand, counting down.
GCGGTGAAAGTGAGATCGACACGGCGGTTTTTGTTAGCCGTATAATTTGTAAGAGTGGCGTTTGATGCCGTGGAATTGGGCACAATTATAAGCTTGTTGTCAAGCGTTTCAACCTTAATCTGGAAAATGCCGATTTCACGAACCGTACCTTCAACGCCGTCAAGAGAAATATAATCCCCTACTCTGAAGGGCTTGAATACAAGTATTATGAATCCGCCCGCGATATTCGACAGACTGCCCTGCAAAGCGAGACCGATGGCAAGACCGCAGGAGCCGACAACCGCTATAATCGAGCTCATGGGTATTCCCATAACGGCAAGTGACGTAACGGCTATAAGGCTTTTGAGCACAACGACTATTACGTCATTTACGACGCTTTTTGCCGAGGGGTCGAGCTTGTCCGACGCTTTTGACTTTATAAGCTTTTTCATCAGAAGATTTACAAGCTTGAAGCCGACTATAAGAATTATAACAGCCGCAATAAATCTGCCGCCGTACTGCACGGCAAAATCCTGCATCTGGTCAATTAACTTTGAAATAAACGTATTTGCCTTTTCCGCGGATTTTTCGATATTGTCCGCCGCCTCGGCAATGCTGTTGGATAAATTTTCGTCCATAATTTTCACCCTTCTTTTCGTAATTTATTATCTGAAATTCATATGAGCAAAACTCGATTTGTGAAGCTTAGAACAGGGGTCGGGGGTCAGGGGCCGGTGGCCGGTAACATAAGGAAGTCCCGCGGACTTGAATTTATAAGCTTCGCAGACATAAAAGAAAATCTCTTTTTCATAATATTGCAATCTGCGGAGCATTACAATTCAAGACACGAAGTGTCTTCCTTCCCCGGTCCCCGACCCCCGGTCCCCGGTCCCTTCATTGCTAATTACTAATTGCTAATTGAAAAAAGTCTCCGGCAAAGCTTTCACCCCGCTCGGAGACCGTTTGATTTATTGTTCCGTGTCGGAAGCGGCCGTTATTTTTTCGGGTTCATCCGTCACGGGCTTTTTGATTATCAGCGGAACATCCCCGTTTCTGACGCAGTCAGCCGTTATTACGATTTTTTCAATCGACGGGTCGGAGGGTGTCGTAAACATAACGGGCAGCAAAAGCTTTTCCATTATGCTTCGAAGTCCTCTTGCTCCTGTTTTGCTCTCGATTGCCTTTTTGGCGATTTCGATAAGCGCGTCGTCTTCAAAATCAAGCTCGACATTGTCAATATCGAATAAGGCACTGTAC
>CAVFUV010000225.1:0-2048 GCA_963625735.1 bacterium | reverse complement strand
GCACTGTACTGCTTTATGACGGCGTTTTTCGGTTCCTGCAGAATTTTTATAAGAGCCGCTTCATCAAGATTATGAAGAGCCGTAAGAACGGGCATTCTGCCGACAATTTCGGGAATAAGTCCGTATTTTACAAGATCCGCCGGAATTACCTTTGTCATAACGGCATCCGCTTCGAACTCGGCCTTGCTCTGAAGCTCACTGCCGAAGCCCAGGACCTTGTTTCCGAGACGCTTTTCCACTATTTTTTCTATTCCGTCAAACGCGCCGCCGCAGATAAACAGAATATTTGTCGTGTCTATCTGAATAAATTCCTGCTGAGGGTGCTTTCTGCCGCCCTGAGGAGGAACATTTGCAAGCGTGCCTTCGAGAATTTTAAGAAGTGCCTGCTGTACGCCCTCGCCGCTTACATCACGTGTAATAGACGGATTTTCGCTCTTGCGGGCAATCTTGTCGATTTCGTCAACATATATAATGCCTCGCTCCGCCTTGTCTATATCATAGTCAGCCGCCTGTATAAGACGAAGAAGAATATTTTCGACATCCTCGCCGACATAGCCCGCCTGTGTGAGCGTTGTGGCATCGGCAATGGCGAAGGGAACATCAAGAGTTTTTGCGAGCGTCTGCGCAAGAAGCGTCTTGCCGACACCCGTGGGGCCGAGCAGAAGAATATTGCTCTTGAACAGCTCGACATCAACCTTCTGCTTGCGGTATATACGCTTATAGTGGTTGTATACGGCAACACTGAGGGCGATTTTTGCCTCGTCCTGCCCTATTACGTATTCGTCAAGCTTGGCCTTTATCTCCTTTGGCTTCGGAAGAACTCTCGGAGCCTGCACTTTGGCGTGCTTGCCGTGTTTTTTTGTGGGAAGCTCATTTTCTTCTATGATTTCGGCACAGTTTGCCACACATTCATCACAGATACAGACACCCGGCCCGGAAATTAGCAGACTTACTTCATCCTGCAGTCTGCCGCAAAATGAGCAGCGGGGCTGTTTATCGTTTGTATCGTATTTACTCAATGGAAAATCCTCCTGAGTTCAGTCACGTGCCGATAAGGAAGTATTGCTTCAAAACGAAGATAATTCGTTAACTTAATGTATAATAGATTTGTTTTTCAACAAATAATGCCATACACTTTTTCTGAATTTTTTGTTTTGAAATGCAAAGCAGTTTCGCAGCTGAGAAAAATTTTTTATATCGAAGCCCGGGAACGACGCAATGCTGTCGCCTTGTGAGATTTTCAGACAAGAATATGTGAGATTTTTCGGCGAGAAACCAATACTTCGTTGTCAGCGCATGGCTTTAGTCACGCTTATATATAACCTTATCTATAAGACCGTACTCTGCCGCTTCCTCCGCGGTCATCCAGTTGTCACGGTCGGTGTCACGCTCGATTATCTCAAGCGGCTTGCCTGTGTTCTCGGCAAGAATCCTGTTGAGATTTGTGCGTGTTCTGAGAATATGATCCGCGGCGATTTTGATATCGCTTGCCTGACCCTGAGCACCGCCCAGAACCTGATGAATCATAATTTCGGCATTGGGAAGAGCATAACGCTTGCCCTTTGCACCCGCGGAAAGAAGGAACGCGCCCATGCTTGCCGCCATACCCATGCAGATAGTGGAAACATCGCACTTTATATACTGCATTGTATCGTAAATGGCAAAGCCCGCCGAAACGCTTCCTCCGGGGGAATTGATATAGAAAGAAATGTCTTTGTCGGGGTCCTGTCCTTCAAGGAAGAGCAGCTGAGCCACAACAAGACTTGCGGTAACGTCATTTACTTCCTCGGACAGAACGATAATTCTGTCATTGAGAAGACGGGAGTAAATATCATACGCTCTCTCGCCTCGATTTGTGTTCTCTATAACTGTGGGAACAAGTGACATTTTGTCGGGGAAAAACATTTTGCATATCTCCTTTCGGATAATCTTGATTTCTATTGTCAGCTGAGATGAAAAACTTCATTTTTTAATTAACAATGAAAGGGGTCGGGGGTCAGGGGTCGGAGACCGGGGAAGGAAGACACTTCGTGTCTTGGATTGTAATG
>CAVFUV010000224.1:0-3692 GCA_963625735.1 bacterium | reverse complement strand
AAACAAATCTGTTATACATTAAATAAGTCGTTTGTCTTTGTTTTGAAACAACACTTCCTTATCAGCACGCGGCTAATCTCTCACACACATCTTGTTTACGAAAGGAAGAATACGCTTATGATAAAAATCAGAACAGTTGTGTTGGGCGTAAACTACGAATCTGCCGATAAAGAATTCGACGAAACGCTTTATAATGTTTTCGGAAGCTATTTTCCGGATAACGAAGCGGTATCATATTTCTCCACATTAAAAGAAGCCACATCCACGATAAGCAAGGCGTTTACCGATTCCGATATTGTAATGTTCCTTATGGCGCAGGACAGCTACGGTGAAGAAAAACGCATGCTGTGCAAGGCAATGGGGCTTAAGTTCGAGACGGATGCCGTTATAAAGGATGCCGCGGTTCGTTCGGCGGGCGGCAATATGTTCACAAATGAAAATTTTGAGAACGCCCATTGCAGACTTCCCAAAAACGCGCACAGCTTTGTTTTGCAGGACGGGCTTTATGCCGGCTTCGCTCTGGCAAAAGGTGCGCAGACAATTGTTGTTCTTCCCTACGGCAGTATAAGAACATCTCTGCTTATCGAAAAGCAGGTTGTGCCGTACCTTAAAGAGCAGTACGGCATAAACATAGACGCATCGGCTATTATGTCAAGAGGCAGAAATGAGCTTGATGAGGCGATAGGTGACAGCGGACTTAAAATCGCGGTTGCCGGCACAAATACCGCCGCTCTGTTCAAGGAGTACACGGGCACTGTTGAAAGACTGTCAAATTCGGTACTTTTGTCAGGTCACACGGAGGAACGCAAGGACATAGCCCCCAACGACTATGTTGTAAGCCTTTCGATTACGGCGGCGGAGCTTATGCATACGCCCTACGGCATAGCGATTTCAAACGCTTTTTATTCGGGAGAGACTGCCGACAGCGAAAAAACCGTCTATATGGCGGTCACAAACGACAATTCAACGGTAGTAAGAGAGGTCTACTCAAAGCCGTATGAAGAGGTTTCCGATTTTCTTACACGCTGCTGCAGTGAAATGTGCCTGCTTCTTAAAGAGATAATCGAAAACGATGTCGATACCGACAACAAGGGCGGTGTCGTTCGCAAAAAGAGAGGACTCGGAGGACTGTGGGCGAGTGTTATTCTGTCCGCGGTGCTGCTTGTCGGTGTTGTTTTCTACGGCACAACCGTTTTTCACGATAATAACTATTCCTTCAAAAAATGGTATAACAGGCATCTGACCAAATATACCAACTATACATTCGAAGTCGATGATTCGGAAGCAGAAACCGAGGTCGTATCGGATGATGAAACAGAGGCTTCAACAAAAGCCGAATAATACGGAGGCCCGATGATTAAACCGAAAAAATTCTTTTGTGTAATTTTAGCTTCTATATCAGCCTTGGTGTCTTTTTGCACTGTGGGCTTTGCCGCAGTTTCCGTAAAGCTCGGGGATGCCGACTGCAGCGGCACAATAAACGTTGCGGACGCGAGAATTGTTCTTCGCTGTGCCGTCAAGCTTGAAACGGTAACAGACGACATGACAAAGGTGTGCGATGTCGACAGCGACGGCGGAATTGACGTTGAAGACGCAAGACTTGTTCTGCGTTATGCCGTGGGACTTGAAAAACTGCCCGACAAGACGGTTCAGATTTCCGCGAAAATCACATACAGCGACACCGAAAAGCAGGATACGGAAGAAGACAAAAAAGAAGACCGGAAGAGCGAAGCAGATTTATTGGGCGATCTTTCGAGCTATCCCCTGCCCACAATTCCGTCCTACACAAAAAAATCCGGCTATTTTACATTTATAGTTTACGGTGACGGTCACGGCATAGGCTTTTCGCAGTACGGCGGCGTATATATGGCGCAGAAGGGGTGCTCTTATCAGTATATACTGAATTACTATTTCCCGAACACCTCGATAAGACAGGATGAAAACATACCTCTTAAAACGACATATGTAGGTCAGCAGTATGACACCATGGAGCTTCTGTGCAGAATGGTAGCACAGGAAATAGGCGGAATACAGCCGCCCGTTGAGGCACTCAAGGCACAGACGGTTTGCATTTATACACGCCTTAAGGAAGCAAACTTTAACGTAAAGGGCAAATGGGATGTCGCCACAATATGCGACACTTCATCATGGATCTGGACAAACTCATGGACGCAGAATACGCTTATACCGGCGGTTGCCGAAACAATGGGGCAGTATCTTGCCGACTCAGACGGCGATCCCGTGCTGACGGTTTATTCGAGAATGGCGGCAGGTGCTACGGTAAACTGCAGTGATGAATGGTACGCGTCTTACCCTGTGTCCGTAAAAAGTCCGTTTGAAATGACAAACAGCGATTTTGTCAAGATTTATCAGTTCTCAAAGGATGAGATAAAAAAGAAGATACTTGCGGCCTATCCCAACGCAAAGATCGGGAGTGACCCGTCAACGTGGATTCAGATTGTAAAGCACACGGCGTCGATTGACAAAAACAGAGGGTATGTGACCGAAGTAAAGGTCGGGGATCAGACTCTGAAGAAAGTCGGAACACTGAGCTCAAAACTCGGATTGGGGCTCAGAAGCGGGTGCTTTACGGTGGAGTACACAAAGTAGCAATTAGCAATTAGCAATGGGAAAAAGTGGTCAGTGGTCAGTATCCGGTATCCAGTGACTAAGGAAGGCATGATGTGCCTTGGATTATAAAGCTTCGCAAGAGATAATACTTTTTTTAAGTATTAGTCAGTAAATTCGCTAAGTTATATAAATCAAGTCCGAAGGACTTCCGACATTATGCATTCTACATTAAAAATACGTGTGACTTGGATTATATAGTTTCAAGAATGAAAGTTGAGGGGGATTTTGATGGATAAGGTTAAGATAGAAAATGCCGTGCGTGATATATTGGAGGCAATAGGGGAGGACCCCGACAGAGAGGGGCTTAAGGAAACGCCGACACGTGTTGCCGCAATGTGTGAAGAGATTTTCGGCGGACTGAATAAAAATCCCGAGGACTATCTCAAGGTGTTCGATGAGAACGCAAACGGATTCGTTACGGTGAAATCAATTCCCGTGTATTCCGTATGTGAACATCATCTTCTGCCCTTTGTCGGCATTGCCGATATCGCGTATATCCCGAATGACGGCAGGGTTATAGGATTGTCGAAGCTTGCGAGAATAGTTGACTGCTACGCCCGCCGCCCTCAGCTCCAGGAACGCCTGACAGCGGAGATTGCCGATTTCATCGAAAAAGAGCTGTCCCCCAAAGGCGTTGCGGTTACCGTCCGTGCCGAGCATCTTTGCATGACCATGCGAGGAGTGCGTGCCGCAGGCACAAAAACAGTCACTCGGGCATACAGAGGGGAACTGGTGACAGATTCGGCACTGAGGGCTGAAGCAAATGAGATGATGAAATAAAAAAGGTTGTGGAATTTACTTTGAGAATTTACTTTTTCGCAAAAGTCACAAAATTATTCCATAATTCTATTGACAAGCAATTAACTATATGATACCATGTAAACGAACAGAAGTAAACGACTTGCGATCATTTGACCACAAGGTTGTCTGGTTTAAGGTTGATATTGTGGAAACAAAGCACAAGTTATTCTTTAAGGAGTAGTTTGTGCTGTTTTTATATTCTATTAGGAGGTTGAATGTCATGAAGCTGATCTATCTTTTCTATTGTATGTTTGGCTTAT
>CAVFUV010000223.1:0-3701 GCA_963625735.1 bacterium | reverse complement strand
AACGGAAGTGCGAACCCCTGAAAACGGACAGTGGAAATTATGGGTTAGATTGTGTTAGAATGTACCCAGTCGAGTAAGAAAGGTTGGATACATTATGAAAAGATACCCCATGACGACAGAATTGGTTCAGTCACTTCAGGAGCACCCTTACGTCGAAAAGGCGACCGAATGGATGGTTTCATTCACGGAGGATTTCAAAAAGCTTGCCTTTGATGAATATCACAGAGGTAAGTCCATGAAGGAAATCTTTACCGACGCCGGGTTCGACATCGAAGCTCTCGGCAACAAGAGAATTGAAAATTTCCGTAACGGTCTGATGGAACAGTCCGCCCGTGAATCCGGTTTTATCGATTTGCGAAAAAACCGGGATCTGCGTGCCGCTCCGTCCACGGAAGCTCAGCTTCTCAAGCGAATTAACGAGCTTACACATCAGGTTGCATACCTTCAGCAGGAAAATGAGTTTCTAAAAAAATTCAAAATCCGGGAAAGGTCTTTGCCGGAAAGAAGGTCGGACTGAAGTGACACCATCGTCAAAATTTGAGATTATCAGCGAGACCGTTCGCCACGAAAACAACATGCTTTCGGTCTCTTACATGTGCGAAGTTGCAGGCGTTTCCCGCTCCGGATATTACGAATGGGAGAAGGCTGCGGATGCCCGCAAACTTCGTGAAGAAATGGATAGAATTGCTTTTGAACAGATCAGAACCGCATATCAGTATCGAGGCTACAAAAAGGGTGCAAGACAGATTCAGATGCGGCTTCAGCACATGGAAATTTTTATGAATCTCAAGAAAATCCGTCGATTAATGAAGAAATACGGTCTGGTTTGTCCGATAAGAAGAGCAAATCCGTACCGCAGAATGGCAAATGCAATCAAAACGAATGCGGTATTTCCGAACATTGTAAACCGTGAGTTTACGGCTTCCGGGCCTCGCAAAATCCTTCTGACAGACATAACCTACATTTTCTACAAAGGCGGAGTATGCTATCTTTCAACGATAATTGACGCGTTTACGCGGGAAATTCTGGCTTACGAGCTGAGCAAAAATCTCGCGGTAACTTTTGTGATAAACACTGTGAATGACCTTGTTGAAAAGTACGGCAGCGAGCTCGACGACACCACGATTATTCACAGCGATCAGGGCTGTCACTACACGAGCAAGGCGTTCATCCAAAAGCTGAAGGATAATGATTTTGTTCAGTCGATGTCACGCAAAGGAAACTGCTGGGACAACGCTCCGCAAGAAAGTTTCTTCGGCCACATGAAGGACGAAATCAAGGGTGAAATCGCCTGTATGAAATCGTTTGATGAGGTCAAGGCGAAGATTGATGACCGGATGGATTATTACAATCACGACCGTTATCAGGTGGAGCTCAAAAAGCTTTCACCGTGTGAGTATTACACATACATAACAACGGGAGAAAGTCCCATTCCGGTGGTCTGATGCTTCGCATTTGGGACCAAGCCCCAATGCTCATGGTTAATAAAGAAGCACAACAAAACAAGACAAGGACAGCCAGCCCCACCGCTATTCCGTACAGCCGAGGGCAGATAGCGGAACAGGCGGCAGCCGTCAAGGGTAAAATGAACGGTGCATACTGTGCCGCCCTATGACAGCCGACGCCCGCCCTGCTCTTGTGGCAACACTCCCTGTTTTTATCTTGACATACACTTTCTTATATGCTATATTAGTCCTGTATTATGACTAATATAAAAATAGACTATTCTGGAGGCGATTATGGAACAATCACTTGATTTTAAAATCACAACAAAATCCTTGTTCAAATATGCCCTGCCAACGATTCTTTCCAGCGTATTTATGAACATCTACAGTATGCATAGTGGGAGGTCAATATGGAAAATCAATTACAAATCAGCTTCTTAGAAGTAACGCAGTCTATAGACAGAGCCTATGAGGAATTTGCTAAGGCAAAAGGGATGTCTTATATCAGTATGACGATTTTGGATGAACTTTACGACCATCCGGAAAGTTGTACACAAAAACAGATATGCGAAGAAACCCACTATCCAAAGCAAACCGTCAATCTGACAATCAAAGCTTTTTGGGAAAGCGGATATGTGGAGTTACGGGAAATTCCTACGGACAGACGAAACAAGACGGTTCACCTAACGGAGAAAGGATTACAGTACGCCAAGGAAACTGTCGGGAAGTTGGAAGAGATTGATAACTTGGCTACAAACGCTCTTTCTACAGAACAGCAGGAACAACTGGTTACTCTTATGCAACTGTATGAGAAAGCTTTTTGTGACGGAGTTCACAAAGCAATGCAAAAAGGAGACAATTAATGCCTATTATTAAAACTAATTATATGTTAGCTTCATTGAAGATATGGAAGACTCTTGAGAAACACGGTAAGGAAGTAGCACCCGAATTTTTTGATTATGACAAAGAAGATGTGAAAGAAAAACGCAACAAAAAGATTGCTTATTCATATAAAGAGGGTAAGCAAACATTGGGAAGAATAGCAGGAATCATAAATTACAATGATGCCTGCCTTAATATTGAAGCCCTTGCTGTAGAAAAGGAGGCTCGTGGCAAACATATTGGTTCGCAACTTCTGAAAATCGTAGAAGATGAAGCTATTGCCTGTGGTTGCAAAATAGCATTTGTTGATACATTTAATTTTAGTGCCCCAGATTTTTATAAGCGTGAAGGTTATACACAACTGGGGGCTATTGAGGATTATCCTGAAAAAGGTATCACTAAAATATGGTTCTATAAAAAATTGGGATAAAATATATAGACCGTGAAATTTCAGTTTGCCGGGCAAATAGCAAAACCAGCCGGAACAGTCAACGGTCAAGATGAACGGCGCATACGCGCCGCCGTTGACAGCCCCGCCCGTTTTTGCAGTTGGGTAATCAAGGGGCGACAGCAAGGAGTGCTGCCGCCCGTACTACTATCAGAGAAAGGGGGACTTCCCATGACCGAGTATGTAACATACCAAGAGCATATCAGACACACGCACAACGCCTTTTGCCGGATTGTCATTCGCCACGCTGCCATAGACGCAGCCCGGAGCATACGCAGCCGCCGCGACCGGGAAATTTCCCTTGACTATCTGATGGACGAAAAGCATTATCCATTCAGCACCACAGATGAATACTTTGCCGAGCCGCCCACAAGTGAGGAACACCCATTTACAGCTTGCGGGCAGACCGTCCTATTAGAAAACCCGCGCCTTGCCGCCGCCCTGTCCTCTCTGCCGGAAACGGAGCAGGAAATGATTTTTCTGCAAAGAACGGACAACCCGGAGGGGCAGGTTACTTACCCTGCAAAAGCAGGACGGCCGGGCTACCTACCGGCTCTGGCATACCGCAGGGTATGCGTTGCGTTTTTATCCTTGCGTATTAAGGCAATACCGCACATTATCATCTGCGATAATGTCTTAGCTTATTTGTTTTTGTGGAATTACGCTTACAGAGATTTTCCGGAAATGCTCTCACCTCGCTTTTACTAGGAATGAAAAGGAATAACGAGCCGAAGCAGTAATGCTGCGGCAATTCCTATTACGATCATCAGCATTGTTTCCTTTACAGATGATCGCCTTAAAATAATAACACCACAAAGGAATGTTATCAACTCCAAGATAGATCGCATATTGAAATAGAGCCAGCCGTATATAAATGATGCATTGAACAGCACAGCAATGATTACGGCTGAAATCCCCAGCGAAAT
>CAVFUV010000222.1:0-3704 GCA_963625735.1 bacterium | reverse complement strand
CTATTATTACCTCGGTGCTTTCTTCGCCGACTTTCTTTAATATTTTGTCTATCCCTTTTTCAAAAAGGTAGGTTGTATATGACCCTTCCTTTTTTTCTGTGCGGCGGCCCTCGATAAGTCTCATAAGACCTTTCAGCGAAAACTGTTCTTCACTGTCACCGGATGTCCACAGACGGTTAAAAAAGCAGCTCTCTGCCCCTGTGTGGCATGCCGGACCTTCTTTTTCGACATAAACCGTCAATGCGTCAAAGTCGCAGTCAGCGTCAATTCTGATAATATGCTGTATATTTCCGGATGTTTCGCCCTTTCTCCAAAGCTCCTGTCTTGAACGCGACCAGAAGCAGGTCCGCTTTTCTTTAATGCTTATTTCAAGGCTCTCTCTGTTCATGTATGCAAGAGTAAGCACCTTTCCGGTTGTATTGTCAACGACAATTGCGGGAATAAGTCCTTTTTCGTCAAATTTAAGCTTATCAATTTCCATATATATAAATCCTTTCTTCACAGTCTTACATTTATTCCGTCTGCGGTGAGCTTTTTTTTCAGTTCTCTGATATCAATCTGTCCGTAATGAAAAACCGAAGCTGCAAGCCCCGCGTCAACCTTTGGCAGACTTCTGAACAGCTCGGTAAAGTCTTCGGCGCACCCCGCACCGCCCGAGGCGATTATCGGAACATCGACCGCGTCACAGACGGCAGACAGCATTTCTTTGTCAAAGCCCTTTTTTACGCCGTCGGTGTCTATGCTGTTAAGAACAATTTCACCTGCGCCCGACTCAACGCCTTTTTTTATCCATTCAATCGCGTCCATTCCGGTGTTCTCCCGTCCGCCTTTTGCGAATACGGTATATTTTCCGTCTGCACGTTTTGCGTCAACCGAGAGCACAACACACTGGTTCCCGTATTTTTTTGCGGCTTTTTCGATGAGCGAGGGATCTTTTATCGCACCCGAATTCACGCTTACCTTGTCGGCACCGCATTTAAGCACCCTGTCAAAATCGTCAACCGTGTTTATGCCTCCGCCGACAGTCAGCGGTATGAATATTCTTTCGGCAACCCTGCACAGAATATCCGTAAACAGCTTTCTTCCTTCCGCGGATGCCGTTATGTCATAAAAAACCAGTTCATCCGCGCCGCCCCTGCTGTAAAAATCCGCAAGCTCGACAGGATCGGACACATCGTTAAGCCCCTTAAAGTTTGTTCCTTTTACTACTCTTCCGTTTTTTACATCAAGACACGGAATAATTCTTTTTGTAATCATTTTAACCTCTTTATGATTTAGCCGCGGCTTATTTTTAATGCCTCTTCAAGATTTATTACACCTGTATACAGTGCCTTGCCGATTATTGCACCCGAAACACCGATTTTCTTAAGCTCCGTGATATCGTCAATGGTTGTGACACCGCCGGACGCGATTATTTCCATGCTGTATTTTTTGCAAAGTCCGCTGTAAAGCCCGGTGTTTGTGCCCGACAGCATGCCGTCCTTTGAAATGTCGGTGCAGATAACGGCACCGATGCCGATTTCTTCGAGATAGTCAAAAAAATTTTCTCCCGTTATTCCGCTTTTTTCTTTCCAGCCTTTTATGGCAACCATACCGTCTTTAAGGTCGACACCCACAGCGAGACGATTTGCGTATTTTATTGACATCCTCTCAAGAAAATCACGGTCTGTCACGGCTGCCGTGCCTATAATCACACGGCTGACCCCGATATCGAGATATTTTTTTATTGTCTCTTCACTTCTTATGCCGCCGCCGATTTCAACCTTCAATGAACAGTTTTTTACGATTTCAGACACTGTGTTTATATTGGGCGTGGTTCCGTTTTCCGCGCCCTCAAGGTCCACCGTGTGAAGCCACATCGCACCGGATGCGGCGAATTTTTTCGCAACCTCGGCGGGATTGCTGCTGTATACCGTCATACGGGAATAATCCCCTCGAACAAGTCTTACGGCTTTTTTGTCGTACAAGTCAATCGCAGGCAAAATATTCATAACAGGTCTCCTTGATTTTATATTTCGGCAAATGCTCTTAGTATAGATAAACCGACTTCTCCGCTTTTTTCGGGATGAAACTGAGTGCCGAACACATTGTTCTTTTCTGCCGAGGCGGTTACACTAAATCCGTATTCCGCCGTCGCGCTGACACTTTCTTCGCAGTCGGCAGCATAAAAAGAATGAACAAAATACACATAATCACCTTCATTTGTGTATTTATAAAGTTGACTCCTGTCTTTATCTGTCGGAAAATTCAGTGCGTTCCATCCCATGTGCGGCACTTTATAATCGTCGGTGAGTTTTTCTTTTAAAGGGCGTACACACCCCTTTATAAGTCCCAGTCCCTTGTGACATCCGTATTCGAGGCTTTCGTCAAACAACAGCTGCATGCCAAGGCATATTCCGAGTATGGGAGTGCCGATTGCGGCCTCTTTTTTTATATATTCGTCCATACCGCATAAGTGAAGCTTATCCGCCGCGTCACCGAATGCACCTACCCCCGGGAGTATAATTCTGTCGCACCGTGACAGAATATCTCGTTCCCCCGAAACAACGGTTTTACAGCCTATCGCTTTTATTGAGCTTTTTAATGAAAAAAGATTGCCGACACCGTAATCAACTATACCTATCATCACAGCACCCCTTTTGTGGAAGGAATTTCATCTGCGTGTTTTCGGTCAATTTCACTTGCAGCGCCCAAAGTGCGGCCGAGAGCCTTGAAAACCGCTTCGATTATATGATGCGTGTTTTTTCCCTCGAGCTGACGCACATGAAGCGTTACTCCCGATTCTCTTACAAAAGCGGCAAGAAATTCTTCGCAAAGCTCGGTATCAAAATCACCGACTTTACCGCTCGGCAGTTCAAGCCTGCATCCAAGATATGCACGCCCCGATATATCAACCGCGCACATAACGAGCGCTTCATCCATCGGAAGCACAATATCCGCATAACGGTGTATGCCCCGCATGTCGCCTATGGCTTCTTTGAATGTTTTTCCGAGGCAAATCGCGATATCCTCGGTCGAGTGATGAAAGTCAACATCAGTGTCGCCCACACATCCGACAGTTAAATCAAATCGCGAGTGTGCCGAAAAAAGTGTAAGCATGTGATCGAGAAAACCCACACCGGTGTCGATTCTGTTTTTTCCGGTACCGTCAAGATTTATACGGAGCGAAACATCTGTTTCCGCAGTCTTTCTCTGTATTTCAGCTGTTCTCAAGATAAAGCCTCCTTTTATTCGATAATCCCGTCAATTGCATTAAGCAATCCGTCCATCTGTTCAACAGTGCCTATTGTAATTCTCAGATAGTCTTTTATTAGTTCATTTGAAAAATGACGGACAAGCACACCTTTTTTGCGAAGATTATTATAAAGCTCATTGCCGTCGTATCCCGGTTTTTTCGCGAAAACAAAATTGGCGACCGAATCGGTAACGACAAAGCCTCTGTTTTTCAGCTGATGCACAGTATATTCTCTTGCTTTTATTATGCTGTTAACGCACGACCTGAAATAATTATCATCTTCAAGACACGCTATGCCTGCCGTCTGAGTAAGTCTGTTGATATCATAAGGATTAGTGGAATACTTTATTTTTTCAAGATCCCCGATAAGCTCGGCGTTTGCCAGTGCAAACCCCAGACGCGCACCTGCCATTGAACGTGATTTTGAAAAAGTGCGTACTACAAGCAGATTGTCATATTCATTTATAAG